>JAJDEA010000100.1 GCA_029260035.1 Phycisphaerae bacterium | reverse complement strand
GCGGACGATCCGCCGCAACGCGCTCCGCTGACCGGGAATAAGCCTAACGATAACCTTGTGCGATAACGCCATAGCGATCCTCCTTGATCCTATTCAAGAAAGATCGGATAATGGTAACTTCGAGCTGCAATGAAACACTAGGCTACCACAAACTTACAGATTGCTTCGACATCGAGCCGCGTTTTGGGATTGCCTTGGCGAAGAAGTTAATCGCGTTTGCCCATCTGAAAGGACTTGTGCAGAAGGACGCCAGCGGAATTGTGAACAGTCTCGATCGCGTCTTCCGGGGAACGTATAACCCGCACGGCGAAATCGACAATCTACATCGTGTAATGACTAATCTGCGTGCGTCGTTCCCGAAAGACAATCCGAACTACGGGGAGATCGGTGCGAGCATCACGGCAGGCGATTCCCTCTCCGCCAACGGGCCTAAGGACTTTAGCGCCATACTAGCCTTTATCAAGAGGGTCGACGAACTCTGGCGCAGCAAGAAGAAAAGCCTCGCGTTTCCTGAGCTGGACCGGATCGCTCCCAAACACAATGCCGCGTTGATTGAAGAGCTCGATCACGCGTTAGGCGAGGAGATCAAACGGTTTCCGAATGATGCCGATGGCCCCAAAGCCCCGAACTTATTTCTTGACGATACGGCTCTCGGCTATCTCCCTGATCGCGCCATCGATTACACTGTTAGTCTCTCGCACAACAAGAGTACCTGTTCGACGTTCCGTGAAGTGTTTGCGAAGATGGCTGCACTCATCGAGAGCGCTGAAGCCGAGGGTCGATCGCTTGATGACATCGTGAAGCAGATAAAGCTGCGATTCCGGACTGATGACGAATCCGTGAGCAAGGCGAAGGCTGTGCTCCAGTTTATTTGCGGCGACGTTGTACTCGATGGTGAGGCCTACTTCATAAGCAATGGTCTTTGGTACAAAGCCAACGCGGGCTTCATTAAGAGTGTCGATGCCGAATTGGACGAGTTGCTGTATGTGTCCCCCGGCGATCTAGGGCTAAAGCCATGGGCGACTGGCGATGACGAGGACAGTTACATCAAGAAGCACGATGGCAATTCGTTCATCATACTGCATCGGCACTTTGTTCGCGCCAAGGCACGCGGCCCGGTCGAGTTCTGCGATCTCCTGGGTACCACTCGTGACGGTGCAATCAGCCTCATTCATATTAAGCACCAACACGGCGCGGAGCTTCGCGAGCTCTTCGCGCAGGGGCATGTATCGGCGCAACTATATTCGGAAAGCGAAGACTTTCGTGATAAACTGCACTCTACCAAGATCGATGCTGCCGCTGATCTTGACAAGTCAGCGAGGAAGGCGCTTGCCGGTTTGAAGAAGAAGTCGAAACCCAATTTCAGAATTGTATTCGCAATCTACGACGATACGACCGGAAATCGACCAACTAACACACGCGGCACGAGAGTGAGTGATTTCTTGGGCGGCACGCTAACACTCTTCGCCAAAATCGATTTGCTTGTGCGGATACAGAGTATTCGTGGGCTTGGATACAATGTAGCCTTGACACGCATCAAACCGTACCCAAACAAGAAGTGATATGGCGAGACAGAAAACGAAACTTGAGTTGACGTGGATCGGGAAGGAGAACCGGCCGAAGCTGGAGCCGCGCGTGTTGATCGAGGATCCGGAGAAGTCCTACCACGCGGCGCGCCGCGTCGGCGATAACGACATCTTCGACAACCGCATGATCTTCGGCGACAACCTACTGGGTCTCAAGGCTCTTGAGCAGGAGTTCGCGGGCAAGATCAAGTGCATCTACATCGACCCGCCGTATAACACCGGCTCGGCGTTCGAACATTACGACGACGGAGTTGAGCATTCGATATGGTTGTCCTTGATGCGAGAACGAATCGAACAACTCCGGCGCCTGCTCACTGCAGATGGTTCCTTGTGGATTACGCTCGATGACAACGAGTGTCACTATGCAAAAGTAATGATCGACGAGGTCTTCGGGCGGCAGAATTTCGTAGACACGATCGTCTGGCAGAAGATTTACACGATAAAGAACACGGCTCGCCATTTCTCTGGGATGCATGACTACATGTTGGTGTACGCAAAGGACGCCCAGGTGTGGCGGCCCAACAACGTCGCACGCGGCGAGAAGCAAGATCGTGCTTACAAGAATCCAGACGATGATCCGAGGGGACCGTGGAAGGCCACGCCTCTACATGCGCGCAACCCTTACAGCGCTGGACGTTACGAGATTACGAGCAAAGCCGGTCGTTCCATTCTCCCGCCTTCCGGGACGTATTGGAGGGTGTCCGAGGAGAGCTATGAAAAGCTGTTGGCAGATAATAGGATTTGGTGGGGAAAGAGTGGCGACTCCATACCCGCTCAGAAGCGATTCTTGACCGAAGTAAAGCAAGGCGTGACGCCCGCCACCCTGTGGATGCATGATGAGGCCGGACACAACGGTGAAGCCAAGAACGAGCTTCGCAAGTTGTTTCCTGGAACGGACGAGTTGTTTCTCACGCCGAAGCCCGAGCGATTGCTGCATCAAGTGCTTCAAGTTGCCACGCGAGCCGACGATTGGGTCCTCGATTCATTCGCTGGGTCCGGAACAACCGGCGCAGTCGCACACAAGATGGGTCGCCGGTGGATCATGGTGGAACTCGAAGAAACCTGCCACACGCACATCATCCCGCGCATGAGGAAAGTGATCGCCGGCAACGATCCTGGCGGTGTCACCGAAACTGCCAAGTGGAAAAGCGGCGGAGGATTTCGCTACTATCGGATCGGTCCGTCGTTGATCGAGAAAGACAAGTTCGGCAACCCGGTCATCAGCAGTCAATTCCACGCGGCCATGCTGGCGGAAGCGCTGTGCAAGCTGGAGGGGTTCACCTACGCGCCGAGTGAGGCTGTCTACTGGCAGCACGGCCACTCGACCGAGAGCGATTTCGTGTACGTCACGACGCAGACGCTGACATCCGACCAGCTCGCCAAGCTCAGCGACGAGGTCGGCGAGGATCGGTCGCTGCTTGTTCTTTGCTGTGCGTTTCGCGTTAAGCCGGACAAGTTCCCGAACCTGACGATCAAGAAGATACCCAAGGCCGTGCTGCAAAAATGCGAATGGGGCAAGGACGACTACAGCTTAGAGATCAAGAACCTTCCGGCTGCACCGGCCGAAGAAGAGGAGCCGGAGGAAACGCCCGTGGGGCCACGCCGCAAGTTCGGCAAGGGTAAGACCGATGAAGCGACGCTGTTTGACATGGAGGTCGAGCGATGAGCGTGATGCATGTCAACGCGATCAGCAATCGGCTCAGCCTTCGCAAGCCGCAGCGCGACTCGCTGGATATTCTGGCCCGAATATGCGACATTATCGCGCTGGAGAAGGACGCGGACTCGTCGCGGGCGCTGGAGGCGGTCCAATCAGAGTTTGAGACCGTCACAGATTTCGAACGGGACTTCCCGTCACTCTGCTTCGCGCTGGCCACGGGCGTGGGCAAGACGCGCCTGATGGGTGCATTCATCAGCTATCTCGTCATGGCGGAGAACATCCGGCACTTTTTCGTCCTGGCGCCAAACCTGACGATCTACAACAAGCTCATCGCCGACTTCACACCCAACACGCCCAAATATGTCTTTCAGGGCATCGCCGAGTTTGCCATGAATCCGCCGGAGATCATCACGGGGGACAACTACGAGAGCGGCCGAGGCGTTCGAGGAGCGCTGTTCGATACGAGCGAAGCACACATCAACATCTTCAACATTTCGAAGATCAACTCTGAGACGCGCGGTGGCGCCGAGCCGAGAATCAAGCGGCTCAGCGAGTACGTCGGTGAGAGTTACTTCGCGTACCTGTCCAAGCTCGATGATCTCGTGCTGCTGATGGACGAGTCGCACCGCTACCGTGCGAGTGCCGGCGTTCGAGCGATCAACGAGCTGAAGCCGATCCTAGGCTTGGAGCTGACGGCCACGCCTCAGATCGAGCGTGGCGCGCGGACAGAGCCGTTCACGAACGTGATATACAGCTATCCCCTGTCTTGCGCGCTCGACGACGGGTTCGTCAAGGAGCCGGCCGTCGCAACCCGCGAGAACTTCGACGCGAGCAACTACGACGACGATGGGCTGGAGAAGCTCAAGCTAGAAGATGGCGTCCGAGTTCACGAAAACACGAAGGTCGAACTGGAGGTGTTCGCACGGCAGAACGAGCGGAAGATCGTCAAGCCGTTCATGCTGGTCGTGGCCACAGATACGACACATGCCAACGCTCTTGTCGAGGTCATCGAGGACGATTCGTTCTTCGACGGCAGGTACAAAGGCAAGGTCATCACGGTTCACTCAAAGCAACGAGGCGAAGAACGCGACGAAACGGTGGAGCAACTGCTCACCGTCGAAGACCCGGACAACCCAACCGAGATCGTGATTCACGTCAATATGCTCAAGGAGGGCTGGGACGTCACCAACCTCTATACGATCGTCCCGCTGCGCGCGGCCAATTCGCGGACGCTGGTGGAACAGTCGATTGGTCGGGGCTTGCGATTGCCGTACGGTAGGCGGACAGGCGTTGTCGCGGTAGATCGGCTGACCATCGTGAGCCATGATCGGTTTCAAGAGATCATCGACGAGGCCAACAAGCCGGACTCGATAATCCGGACGGGCGTGGTGATCGGGAAGGACATTCCTGAGGAGCAGGCGAAGGTCGTCGTGGTCGAGTCTGAGATCGAAAACCGAATCAGCCCGAAGGCGGATGGCGATGGTGAGACGCAGCCCAGCCTGTTCGACAAGCCGGAAGAGCAGAAGGTCGCGAAAGCCACGTTGAAGATCATCAGGCAATACGAGCGACTGACGAAATCAGCCGACCTGACCTCGGCGAAGGTGTTGAAAGAAATCGTGGAGAAGGTCGAGGCGGAGGTCGCGCCGGTGCAGGCGGAGCTTGAGGGGATCGGCGAGAAGGTGGATGTCGAGACGGTCGTGAGGAAAACCGTCGAAGTCCACAACGAGCTTACCATCGACATTCCGCGCATCATCGTGGCGCCCAAGGGCGAAGTCATCTGTGGTTTCAAGGACTTCGATCTCGACGTTTCCAATGTGCGGTTGCAGCCCGTTGATAACGACATCCTTGTGCAACACTTGCACGACCAAACGCGGCATCGGTTGATTAGCGGGGATGGCATCGTTGCGGAGGAACGGCTTGAGGACTATCTGGTCCGCGGTCTGATCGACTTCGACGACATCAGTTACGACGACCACGCGGAGTTCCTCTACAAGTTGTGCGGGCAGATGATCGCACATCTCCAATCGTACCTGGCCGACGGGGACGGCGTCCTGAATGTCCTCCAATATCATCAGCAGATGCTGGTCAAGTTGATCCACTCACAGATGCAGGAGCATTACGAGGAGAGCGCAGCTGAGTACGAAGCACACGTCAGCAAGGGCTTCCGAACACTCACGCCAAATACGTTCTCCATAGTGGATGGCGAGGAAGTGCGAGACTTCCGCACGCCAGTTGAGGATCGACTGATGATCCGGGGCATGGTCTTTGGTGGTTTCAGCAAGTGCCTGTACCCGCAGCAGAAGTTCGATTCGGATTCTGAGCGCCGCTTCTCCGTGATCCTCGAAAACGACGGTAATGTCCTGAAGTGGCTCAAGCCCGCGAGGCGCTTTTTTGAGATTGACTACCGACACGATGGGCGAGACGCGCCATATGAGCCGGACTTCGTGGCCGAAACGGAAGACGCTCTGTATCTCTGCGAACCGAAGCGTGCGACGGATATAGAGGACGCCGAGGTTCAGGCCAAGGCGAAAGCTGCGGCCGTTTGGTGCCAGCATGCTTCGGCTGTCGCGGCGAAACCTTGGTCGTATCTGCTGATCCCACACGATGCGATCGCGGACAACAAGACGATGCAAGGGCTGGCGGCGGCGCACACGGTTTCGCTTGAAGAGTGATGGCGATGCCACGGGCGACGTCTGCGCAACGAGCCCGAACGGGGCCAAGCATCCACGAAGCTCGGCTCAACCGGTCGTCGTGGCGTCAGCCCCGGCTCCCACACTCCGCGCAATACGCGCCCCGCCGGAACATCACGCAATCGCACACCGGACATCGTCGAGCACTGATCGCCCATACTGCTCGGCCCGGCAAGAGGATCAAGAGTGCCACGATAACGACAATCGCCGTTCCGGTCACGTATTCTGACCGAATGTGTTGAGCAAAAGGGATCACTCCGAGGTCCTGCAGCCACGCGAAAATCGTACCGGTGTTAGCTAACACGAGCACCGCAGTAATGGCTACGCAAACACCCAGTTTTCGTTTCGCAATCGACATCGCGCACCTCGCTTTCCTATCTAATGATATCGCACGATGGCGGAGCGCGCCAGTGATTTGTATAAAAAAATCGCACCCAGTCGCGCAAGCGCGAAAGCCATCAGCAAGCGCGAGTGGATCAATCCTAACCCGGATATTTCACGAGTCGTAGATGGTTTGCGCATAGAGACGGCCCCATTACCTTGTATAATAGCGTTTGCGAAGACCCTATTACCCATGGCACGGAGGCCGTTCGATGACAGAGTGTACCCGCAAGTCACTCCAGTTTTCCAATCTTTTCCGAAAGAAAATTCTCGCTGATTTCAACGGCGGACATCTAACCTCGGATGGTGGCGGATTGTTGCTTCGTGAAGCCAATCGGCGGACCGGGCTGATCGACGCTCTGGCTGATTGCATCGCCGATCCACGGGAACCGGCCAAAATCAGGCACGATGTAGAGACCATGCTCGCCCAACGCGTTTATGGAAT
>JAJDEA010000099.1 GCA_029260035.1 Phycisphaerae bacterium | reverse complement strand
GCTCTAGCCAACTGAGCTAATCGCCCTGCTTACTGACATGTCAAAGGTATAGCTAATCCAACGCTTAATTGCAACGACGAACACTGGTCAAACTACCGTTGCTTGTGATACGCGTTTGCTGAATATAAAGATATACACTTGGCGAGCCGTGTGGATATGCCGACGCGGCTAATCATGAAACACGACTGCTCAATCGATACAACGAATCACTTGGCAAGAAAAGCGATTGTCAGTTTGAGGTCCAAACGACGAATCTGACATAGTGTTGAACCGCCCTGACAGCCTATTTGCTGTTTCGTAGCCCATGGCAGGAAGGATCGGATGCGTGCGCCGCGACTTGGATCCACTGAATCAAAGTTGGGCTACGCCTGTGCTTACGCAGTGCCCCTAATTCGAAAGCAGCGTTTTGCAACACTCATTGAGAAACCTATTTGACACGAATTTCCATTTTCGAAGGTGGCCTCTCTATGTGGCCGCTTGCCCGCCAGCCTCCGGTCATTCTCTCCTCGATCGTTGGCAACATTTTCATACCCGCATGAGTTATTCCTCATAAAGGCATCAGACCAGAATTTCCCGTACACAAAGAATCAGTCTAGGAAATCCAGAAAAGTCTGTTCAATGTTGGCTAGAATCACTAGAATAGCATTCTTGTGTCCCCAATCTGATATTCCGAGTTACCTCCTGCGAGCCAGCATCTCGAAGTCTCGGGAGTTACTTTCTTGTCTTTGCCAGGGATACCCAACGCCTACACTTGTGACCATTTCACAGTTAGGCGGATTGGAAGCCATCGGGGCTGGTTGCGCAGTATGAGAAATATAAACGGTCGGAGGAATACATGCCCAAAGTACAAGCAGGAAAGGTAGTCTCGAAAAACATCAAGGCCACTGATGACATCCTTAAGTCGATGTTGGTGTTTGCCCGAAGCGTAGAATACGTCTTGGAGACACGAGCAGTTGACGCCGCTATCGGCAAGCCGCTCTCTCCATCCAAAGTGCAAATCCTCCGACTTCTCGATCAACGCGGAGTTCATACCGCAAGCCAGGTTGGTCGTTTCCTAGGCGTTTCCAAACCTGCAGTCACTCAGCTAATTGACGCCATGGTGCGAGCGAAGTTGGTCCTTCGCAGAACCGCCAAAGCGGATCGCCGCGAAGTACGTCTTTCACTAAGCGAGAAAGGGAAGCAGACAGCGCAAGCGGTTCTAAAACAGCAAAGACACAGAGTGCGCGCCGCAATGCGTATCTCGCGAGGCAATGAAATCGGAAAGTGGATACAAACACTCCAAGCCATGGCCTCAAGCCTGGCAGAGGCGGACGAAAAATTCGACCATTATTGCTTGCAGTGTGGCGCGCATAATGACGGCACATGTGTACTCTTGGGCGGTGATGCCGTGTGCCCAATGCAGGCTGACAATCGAAAACCAGACATGGCGACAAGAAGGCCTGCCAAACGATCAAAGCGATCGACGGTTGGCAAATGATTCGCCCCAATTACGCTGTTTTGAATCGGTCGCTCGCCTGCAAGCCTGTTGCGAAACTCATTCTCGCACCTTGGCCATTCGCTGTTTGTTTAAGACCTCAATGAGAATCACGAAAAGGACAAGGGTCTGCACTGCAGTCAACGTCCAAACCATCGTGACACCCGTCGGACGCCAAACTGCTAAGACAGCCGCTTGGATTGCCAATCCAAGAAGGTAAACGTACAGAAACCGAAAACTGGCAACCGCCGAACCGGCAATGGCGACCAAATGACACAAATGGCCAACAACTCTCAGTACAGTAACGGAAAACAAAAACTGCGCCGTACCTACAAACTCATTGCCGTACAAGGTGGTCACCACAGCCTCGGGCCACAATGCGAAAACCAAAATCGGCGGGCAAACAATACAGACAAAATAGAAAAGGACACGAAAAAAAGGCCCCATCGTGCTGCGCCCATGCTCGTGTAGACCAGCCAGGAGTGGCAGAAGCATCGTCGCAAAAGGCGTTACAAGAACGCCAATCGTTCGAGACAAACTGAAGGCAGCGCCATATTCTCCTGCAACATGCGGTGCGAACGCATATTTTGCGAGAAACATATCCACGTTCTGATATCCCGCAGACGTGAACATCAAAATGAGCATGGGAAACCCGAATCGGCGAATGGCATTGCCATCCACATGCTCGGTCGCGTGCCCTTTCCAGATGCGCGAGAGCTGCCAGCTCCCAACCCCCAGCGAAACGATGAGCGCAATCACATACGCCGACAAAGCGACACGAATATCGACCAGCCACAAGAGAAGAGCCGCCCCAACGAAAAGCCTCGTTCCTGCCTCGACGATTGTATTAGCGTTGAGTTGGCCAAACTCCTTCACACCGCGTAACACGCCCCTGACAACGCTCAGTTGCAGGGTAAGGTAGACGATGACAACAGCTCCTACGAACGGTATCACCGATTGGAAATTGAATAGTCTTGAAATGGGCTGCGAAATAAGCACGACAGCCGCGCCACCAAGTAGCCCCCACTTCGCAGTACGTTTTGCCACAGCGCAAGCGAGCGTGCGAATTTTGCCGGGCGATTTTTCGGCTGCATATTTCGCCGAGAAGCGTGCAACCGTTCCGTTGATGGGACCAAGAGCGAGCTGACACCAGTAGACGATAGCGAGCGCCCCGACTAGCTCTGCGTTCAACGCCGGGCCAAGCTGACGGCCTGCAAATACCGTAAACACAAGCCCCAGAGTCGCGGCGGCTCCAATACCCACCAACAAAATCAAACTCTGACGCATCTCATCACGCATGAAATCTATCCTGCAAACTTATTTCCCCACCGAACATCTCGTAACTTCGACAAACGACTTCTTCAACAGCGAGGAATAGACATTCCAAGGAGCAAAATCAAACGCAAAGGCCTCCAAGCACAAACTAGGAAACGACACCATCTGGAAACTGCCATTGCTCTAGCATTTCGATGGACTCTACGAAACCTCGGAACCATTATTCCTTTGACGTTGCAATACGACGCCTCACATCGACCACTCTGATATAGAATCCAATGCAGCGCCGAGGTAAGTCCTTGGCGCCCTTCCCCACGCCACCCTCCACGAAATCAATTCCAACTTACACCGAATCGCATTCCCCAACTCGAGGTACGCTACATCACAAACAATCCCTGACACACTCTCCTCATGACGACTCACCCCGACAAGTTTATACAACAATCGCCGGAAGCTTACGAGTAACATTGCTCCGCGACAAATGATAACTCTATAGATTCACCAGCGCTCAAAGTGCCTGGACCCATTTAGTCAATAACGGTACGATACAAGCAGGAGTCGGGTTTTCAATTAGAATGGATCGATTGCAGATAACGACACACGGAGATTCAATGATGAAACGAATAATGTGCCTACTTCTGGTCGCGTGCGTGACAACATCAACTTACGCGCAAGAAGAGTCAAAAGCAGCGAAGGACAAGGGGGCCGAAAAAAGTGCCAAGAATCGAGAAGCCGAAGAAATAATAAAGAAGGTTGATGCCGCCACCAAGGCCGTCAAGACAGTACAGTATCACGCCTCGCTCGAAGCAACTGGTTTCCTGAAGTCGCGTTTCCCTTCACGTCAAGGTACTGTCACTATTGGCAGCAAAAGCGAGGACGGTGTTAGGCGTGCCAGGTTCGAAGTGGGCATACCTGCATCGGACACAGCCAAAGCCAACACGATCACAACAGGCTGCGACGGAGACGAATACTATTTAATCAACCCGGAAAAGAAGATGGTCTATGCGGACATTGATCCCGCTGTCGTCGGTTCGGCGGGTGGTTTCGCCAAACGTCTTCACATGCGTGAGTTTACACACGACACACCATTCACCGACGAAATCAACTCCAAAGCCGAGGTTACCGGAACGCAAGTGGTTGGAGGCGAAGAATGCTACCAAATACATGTGGTTTACAAAGACAAGAGTGAATCCATCTGGTGCTTTTCCAAGAAGGACTATCTCCCCAGGCGAAGAGAGCAGGTCGCGAAAAGGCCGGATGGTGAAAAAGGGGGCCTGATTCACACAATTACCAAGCTGAACGCGAATCCGAAATACTCCGAAGACACCTTCAAATATGAAGTGCCGGAAGGATTTACGAAAACGGACGAATTCGCACCTCGAAACAGAGCGATGCAATAAGGCGGACGTTTTACTCTTCCTTACCGCTATCGTAAGAAAGATCGGAGAATCAAACTTGCACAGATTATGCTTGGTCGCCCTTGTCGCCGTTGCAGTGCCAACAACCACTACTTTCGGCCAGGAAGTTCCACACGCAATTATTGGCGCGCGGATCATCCCCGTGGCTGGCCCTGAGATTGAAGACGGCGCGATGCTCGTGCATCATGGCAAGATTCTTGCGGTAGGCGAGCGTGATCGCATCTCCGTACCCGATGGCGCAATTCGCATTGACGCAACGGGCAAAACTTTGATGCCGGGATTGATTTGCACGCATAGCCACGTCGGCGGCATAGGCGGCGCCGATTCGTCGCACCCCATACAGCCGGATGCCCGCATATTCGATTCAATAAATGTTCACAATCCCGGGTTTCGTCGAGTTGTTGCGGGCGGCATTACGACAATCAACATCATGCCCGGATCGGGACACCTGCTCAGCGGACAGACCATTTATGTCAAGATGAGGCCGGCAAATACGATCGAGGACAAGTTCATTCTGAACTCAGCAGGCAAACCAATGGGCGGCATAAAAATGGCGAACGGAACAAACTCTCGCCGCAAAGCCCCCTTCCCCGGGACCCGCGCTAAGTCAGCCTCGCTCATTCGAGAGAGATATATTAAGGCCCAGGAATACAAACGGAAAACGGCGCAAGCAGACGGCGATCCAAAGAAGATTCCCGCACGCGATATCGGCCTGGACGCCCTCGTCGAAGTTCTAAATGGCACGCGTATCGTCCACCACCACACGCACCGTCACGACGACATCATGACAGTTATTCGGCTGGCCAGGGAATTTGGATTCCGCGTAGTCCTCCATCATGTCAGCGAAGCGTGGAAGGTCGCTTCTGAAATCGCGCAAGCCGACGTGCCCTGCTCGGTTATTCTGGTCGATAGCCCCGGCGGCAAGCTTGAAGCTCGTGGGCTTTATTTTGAAACCGGAGCGATACTCGAAAAGGCAGGCGTAAAGGTCGCGTTTCATACCGATGATTGGATCACTGACTCGCGTCTCTTTTCACGCATGGCAGCGCTTGGGGTGCGAGCAGGAATGTCGCGCGAAGGCGCGATCAAATCACTAACCATTCATGGAGCTGAGATGCTCGATCTTGGAGATCGCATCGGAACACTCGAAACGGGCAAAGACGCCGACTTCATCATTCTAAGCGGCGATCTTTTCAGCGTTTATACCAAAGTGCTCGAAACATGGGTCGAAGGTGAACGTGTCTTTGATCGAACGAACCCGGATGATTATCTGTATGCCGTTGGAGGCTTCGGGGCGGGCAAGGATCAAATCCCCTATCTCTGTTGCGTACGCCACCAGGAGAACTAGCTGTGATTGAACGTTGTTTCCAAGTCCTGTTTACCCTTCTGGTTTGCGCTTCGTCATCACCTGTCGCAACAGCACAGGTCGCAGTGCGCGGCGAGACGGTCTACCCGATGGCTGGCCCCCCTATCAAGGACGGCCTTGTTATCATCCGCGATGGGAAGATCGTCAGTGTCGGACCGGCGTCAACCTCAAGCGTCCCCGATGGGATTCGGGTCTTGCGTGGGAAAGTCGTCGTTCCGGGACTTATCGATGCCCATAGTACCGTCGGAATGAGCGGAATACTCAACTACGCCCACGATCAGGATCAACTCGAGAGGTCATCTCCGATTCAGCCAGAGCTTCGAGCGCTCGACGCTTACAACGCGCACGAAGACCTGGTCGAATGGGTCCGTAGTTTCGGAATTACAACCATCCACACCGGACACGCGCCGGGCGAACTGATTTCCGGGCAGACCATGATTGTCAAAACATCCGGCAACACGGTCGAAGACGCAGTCCTCGTTGAAACCGCAGCCGTCGCAACGACACTCAGCTCATCGGCAAGGAAAAAGGAAAAGGGCAAGTCGCCCGGCACACGCGGAAAGATGATGGCGATGCTTCGAGCCGAGCTCATCAAGGCACGAGAGTATCTTCAAAAACAACAACATGCTGATGACGAGAAAAAGCCAGACAAGAGTCTGCGCCTCGAAACGCTAGGCCGAGTCTTGAACGGCGAAACCCCTTTGCTTGTCACTGCCGATCGCGCGCAGGACATCGCCTCAGCACTGCGCATAGCGAGGGAATTCGACCTAAAGCTCATTCTGGATTCAGCTGCGGAAGCATATTTGTTGATTGATGAAATCAAAGCGGCCAACGTGCCCGTCATCATCCATCCGTCGATGTATCGCGCGTTCGGCGATCGCAAGAATCTGAGCTTTGAGACCGCTGCCAAGCTCCTCCATGCAGGCATTCCGATTGCAATGCAAAGCGGCTATGAGAGTTATGTCCCCAAAGCACGGGTCATATTGTTTGAAGCGGGAATCGCGGCAGCCAATGGCTTGACATTCGAAGAAGCGCTTGGGACGATTACGATTGAAGCCGCCAAAATTCTCGGCATCAGCAAGACCGTCGGTTCTTTGGAAGTTGGCAAAGACGGCGATGTAGCCATCTTCGATGGCGACCCGTTCGAATATACAACGCATTGCATCGGAGTCGTGATTGACGGAAAGGTTGTGAGCGACACGCCTCGATAGGACCGTATCAGTATTCGCTACTCTTCTTCAACTCGTACGAGTTTCAGCTTCTTAACAAGCATCGCAAAACCAACAACAATAAGGCTGTAAATAAGTACGACATATCGCGTCCGCAGAAAGATCGAAGCGCAACCGGCCAACGCAAAAAACCCGGCCAATCCATAACTTATCGCGACAACTCGCTTAACGCTCAACCCGCGGTCCAGCAATTGGTCGTAAAAATGACTGCGATCGCCTTGCATTAGAGGGCGGCAGTATCGCCATCGACGCGCGAGGGTCAAGATCATGTCGCCGATAGGCAACCCGAAAATCATGATCGACGCCAACATCCATCGCACAGCATTGGACTTGGCAAATAGCAGCAGGAGAACCGCCGCGTTTAGCCCGAGGAGCATCGACCCCGCATCCCCCATAAAGATTTTCGCAGGGTTTCGGTTGTACGGGAGAAACCCAAGCGCCGCCCCCAACATCGCCAGCACAAGAACCATGCGTTGAGCATCCCAAGGGCGCCAGCCATCAAACAGATGTAAATGAACTGCGAGCACTAGAAAACCGCCCGCAATAATGGCCAATACGCCGGAACAGAGGCCATCCATACCGTCGATCAGGTTGGTCGCGTTGCAGGCACCTAGCGTTATGAAAACCGTAAGTGGGATAGAATAAGCCCAAACCAGAGCAGGATGCAAATCGCTGACCGGAATCCCCATGGACCGGATCGTAACGAGAATCGTGTCGTCCCCCAGTCCAAAGATAATCAGCATGAATGTTACACCGGTGACCCCGAAAATCTTAACTTTGGGAGATGCCATTTTCAAGTCATCAAAAAGGCCAAGGCACATCACCATCAGGCCTGCAAGAAACACACCAACCATCACTGACACATGAATAGCCGGGAAACCATGCACAACTGATTGATCGTGCGACGCTCGGTCAAAAAGAAAGATAGAGAGGAGCACGCCAACACCCCAGCCTATGAAAATCGCAACGCCACCTAGATATGGAATTGCCTTGCTGTGAGGCTTTAGATGGCCGTCCGGACGATCGACGATTTGATGACGAAGTGCCAGCTTCTTGCAAACCGGTGTCGCAACGAGCGACATAATGAATGAACCCGTAAAAATCGGCCAATAGGCGTGCAAGAGATCAACGAGGTTGGGGCTGTCTTGGTCCAAGCCGAACATTTCCTTTGTTGTTTCCGCCTATCCACTACATGCTGCCGATCGGCGCACGGTTTTCGTTTTCCATAAGAGTAGTGTACAGACGCCAATGTTTTTCGAGAAGCCGCTGCTCGGAAAAAAGAGTCTCGACCCTCGCTCGACCCGCTTCGCCTAACCGCTGGCGAAGTGGCTCGTCTGCGATAAGCCGCTCAAGGGCGTTAGCCAGCTCGTCCACATCACCAACATTAACAAGCAAGCCCGTCTCGCCGTCTATCGTGGCATCAACACACCCCGTTGCGCGCGATGCGACGGTCGGCAGATTCATCGCCGCTGCCTCCAGCAACAAGTACGGAAACCCTTCCCGATACGAAGGCAAAGCAACTAAATCCATAGCCTCATAGTACGGCACCAAATCCCATGTAAACGGCACTCGCCGGATGCGATTATGCCCCTCAATCACAGTCTGCGTATCGCTTTCAATGCGTCCCCTCCCCGGCTCGAAATCGCCCACCAATAACAGATACGCATTCGCACAACTTTCGGCTACCTTTTGAAACGCACGAACCAGATCATCAATGCCTTTGTCGCGTACAATGCGACCTGCAAAGCCAATTACAAATGCATCTCCGGGGAGATCTAATTCACGTCGCAGTTCTACGCCCTTTGCAATGACTTCATTTGTTCTGGAAAAACGGTCGAGATCGATGCCGCAACTTGTACCATCGCCAAGAACGTGTATCCGATCCGGATCAACGCCACCAGTCTGGCAGATGCGTTGCCGTAAGCTATCGCTGACTGCCAATACTGTGGTCGCCGTGGAAATCGTTGATTGCTCGGCCTGCACAAGCAGCCAACGAAGAAACCCCTTCGCCGTCTCAGCAGGCAAACCCAATAGCGAATAAACTCGCCTCGTTACCCCCGCAGCTTGAGCCGCTTTCATCGCAATCAGCCCGCCCTTAGGGCTCATCCCGTGAACGATATCATACTGCCCGTTTCGAACGATCTCTGCCAAAAGGCGAATCGCTCTCCAGTCTTTCACTGGCGAAATACTCCGCGTAAGCGGCAGGGCGTGACACTGCACATCATACTCACTCGAAAACCAGCCCAACTCCGGCCCATCTGCGGCCGCAAGGTCCATCTGGATACCGCGATCGCGCAAGAAAACTGGCAAGTGACGATAGAAGGCCCAAAGCGTACTGGACACCGTCGCCACAAGTAGCACTTTCGGATGACCTCGATCGTCCTTTGCGATTACCGATGGCTCCATGTTTCTAGCTGTCACTCGCTTTAAGAAAAGGGGCAATAAACTCTACGGTTCGTCGGACAGTTCGATCACTAACGCGCGGATGGAGAGGAAGGTTTACAACCTCGTCACTCGCGCGTTCTGAATGAGGGCATTCGCCCTCACTATAGCCATAGAGTCCGAGATTCGTTTCTTTGGGATGCAAGGGGCATTCAAACCAACTTCCCAGTTCAACGCGTTTGTTCGACGCTTCCCGCAGCGCACGGTTTTTGTCATTTACTCGCACTGGATAACGGACGAGAATCGGGTCCGCATCGTGATGGACCTGCAACGGCTCAAACCCTCTATCACGCAATGCCTCGTCGTACACTTTTGTGAGCCGTTTTCGATGAACCTGATTGGCTTTAAGATGTTGCAGCTTCTTCAAACCCGTTCGCAAGGATGGACCGCTCATTGCTTTGAAAAACCCCTCTTCCATTTCAGGCATAAACTCTCCAGGAGTCGACGAACCTACGATGATTCCGGTTCTGCCGAGCATACGAAACATTTCCTGTGACATGGCCGTCGTTGAGGGGTATATGAACGCTTTGTGGATGGCCAGTTGCAAGGCCAATAGCGCGTTCTCGCGTAATGTAGGCTGGACGAGATGCGATTCACATAAATCCTGCACCCGCCCCGCTAACCCATCATCGTTGACAGCCAATACCCCCCCCAAGCCGGTCGTAAATGGCTTGTTCCACTGCGAAGAAAAATAGGAAGCAACTCCGAAAGTGCCTACAATTTGGCCCTTCCATCTGGAACCGACTGCCAAACAGCAATCCTCTAGTAGAGCCGCCCCACAGCCGTCGGCGATTTCCCGAATGGCGTCCACCGGTACCGGAATGCCGTAAGTGTGCTGGACGATGATTGCTTTCGTTCGCTCTGTGATACAAGTCTTAACGAGATCGGGTGTGACGTTGTATGTATTGGGATCAATATCCACATACACCGGGCGAGCTTTAAGATACATGATTGGGTTAACCGCCATCACGCATGTGTATCCCGACACAATGACTTCGTCCCCTTCACCGATGCCTAACCCGCGCAAAGCTGCGTACAACGCGACACGCCCCTTGAAGAAAGCAAACGCCGCGCGGACTCCAAGCCAATCGCGAAACGACGCCTCATATTGCTCTGTAAGACTCTGTTTCATTCAGCACACAGCTTCTGAAGTTGGACCACATACCTTCGAAAGCAATCTCTTTTCCTTAAGCAATTCTCGATAGACGGCCCATGTGTTTTCTTGAACATGCTCTTCCATATACCTGTTCAAGAACTTTTGCTTCGCCGCAACTGCATGCGTTTTAGCCAGTTCTGGATTGCGGACGTATCGCAGCATAGCCTCAGCCAATGACTGACTATCCTTTGGCGTAACCAGCAGTCCGTTGACATCATGGTCGATGGTCTCTCGATTCCCCTTGATGTCGGTCGCAATGACGGGCGTCCCTACCCCCATCGCCTCCAAAATCGTCACGGAATGGCCTTCCCATAGCGAACTAAGAACCGAAAAATCTGCGATCTTAAACCATTGAAGCCCATCTCGCCGAAAACCCAGGAAATGAACGTTTTTCTCGATGCTCAAGTCAATTGCTTGTCGCTTCAAGGCAGCCTCATCTTCACCGTTGCCAACGAGAACTAAATGCACGTCTCTGCTAGTGTTCGACAAAACGATGGGCATTGCATCCAGCAGAAACCGCTGCGCCTTTTGTGGGGCTAGCCTGGCCAGGTTCACCATAATCACGGCATCTTGGTCGATTCCAATTTCGCGCAACATTTGGCTTCGATCAGCTTGCCCGCCTTCCTCAAGTCTTTTTAGCGCAACACCGTTGTAAACTGTGACGATTTTCTTTGGATCGGAAACGATCCCCAAACGCAGCGACATCTCGCGGTCATGCTCGTTCACAGAAATGATACGATCACAAGACCGTGCGAGGTATTTCTCGATGCGTGAGTAGGCCGTTGTTGAAACACTTCCGGAAAATTCGTGAAAGGAATACCCCTGTACCGTGTGAACAACGACCGACGTTCCGGCTTTCCTTGCGGCGAGCCGACCCACAGCCCCGCCTTTGCTCGTGTGCGTATGAACAAAGTCATACTGACGACATTTCAATAGGTCGGCCAACTTTCGTACCGCCATCACATCTCGCCAAGGGCTGATCGGTCGAATGATTTCGCGAAAGGGAACGACATTCAAGCCGCGGTCACGGGCTTGGGCGAGCACCTCCTCGTCACCTGCAACGAGCTCAGTCTCAATGCCCTTCTTCACAGCCATTTCCATAAGCGAATAGATGTATACGGTATCTCCGCCGAATGCGCTGTTACCCAAAATATGAGCAAGTTTCAAACTCACGCGTTAAGGCACTCCATGTCATGGGGCCGACAGATGGAAATCCGGTTGTCCTCGTGACGCCTCACACGCGCGGTCAAGTCTACCCTGCAATTCAAGGCACACCTGCGCAATATGATCGCCAATTGGCCCCTTGCTTCGCCGGCGAACCGATGATGCAAACACCGAATCGATCATCTCTTTGCGATAGCCAATATCGAGGAAATCGCAAAGCCTTGGGAACTCGACAGCGGGGCTGGACACCAAGTCTTCATACCGTATGAGCAAGACGTCATCCCGCCCTGCCAAAGCCTGCTCAAAAAAGGTTGCGTTGACAAAATACCAGAAAAGCGCAGCGGCATCGTAAACTGTCAAATTTTCTGTATACAAGGACTCCAATTCGCTCGGCTTCTCGCCCGCCATGAGCTCACGGTTCCATTGATGAAATCCCCAATCGCCGCCTCCGTCTCGCAGCTCACGTATGTATTCGAGATTCATTTCACCCCACCGAGCAACGGCGGAGTTCGCGACGTCCCGAAAGTCCCGGTACACCCAAATCATGCGGGCATCTGCATGGTCATTAAGCAATCGAACCGCGCGATGGCTATCGCAAACAGGCTTGAAAATAACACGCTTGGCATTGCTCTTGTCAATCAGGCGCTGCCGAGTTGCTTTATTCTTGATCCGACAACTCACGAACGCCGCGCGGTGATTCTCATCGAAACGATCCACATCGAGTGAACGATCCAGCGTCCATAGTACCATGTCCGTGCCGCTTCTCTGGCATCCAACGACAAATCCCGCATTGGATTGGATCTTCTCACGGGGCACGCCGCGGTACGCGCGCTTCTCCCGCCACATCGTAAAATCCGTCTGCCAGAGACGCACTCTCGATAGAATCTGCGCCGTTGTCGGCACTCTTATAATCGACGGCTTGCGGTGTCCCATGTCCGATCCAAACCAGAGCGCAATGTCGCTGCGAACTAACGTCTGCGCCGACAAGCACCGATAACCTCATCAAAAAACGCTGCCGTTCGCTCACAGCATTGCTCTACCGTGAAAAGATCGGCAAACCGGGCGCGCGCATTCCGTGAGAATTCTTCTCGTTTTGTCTTATTGCGTACCAATGCCACGATGCGTTTCGCCATTGCCTTAAAATCGCCACGCTCGACCAATAAACTGCAATGACCATCCGGTGCTATTTCTGCCGTACCCCCCGTATCCGTTGCCACAATCGGAACGCCATACCCAATCGCTTCGATAAGTGCTCCCCCGAGCGCCTCCTGTTTTGACGAACTAATCAGTATATCGGACCCACGCAGCAAGCGCCCGACATCCTCGCGATGCCCAAGGAACTGAACCCTGTCGTTGAGACCCGCCTCACTAACAAGCGCTTTGATCTCTCGAATTCGACCCTGGTCAGGCAATGTATCCGCACCAGCTAACAAGAAGCGAAGTCGCGGCTCTTCTGCACAAGCAAGATCCGCGGCAGCGACAAATGTTTCGTGATCTTTACAGGGATCAAAACCAGCAAGAACCAATCCAATCCACGTATCCTGCGAAAAGCCAAATTCCTCCAACAATTCGCCACGCGTGCTCGGCTTGTTGGCATCAGGCAAACTGCGCGCGTTGTAAACAACACGCCCTTTAGGATCATCAACACCAATGCGCTCGGCAAACTCTCGTCGCACCCTCTCGGAGACCCAGACAATCT
The DNA here is from genome assembly GCA_029260035.1 of Phycisphaerae bacterium. Classification (GTDB taxonomy): domain Bacteria; phylum Planctomycetota; class Phycisphaerae; order UBA1845; family UBA1845; genus OFTM303. The sequence continues at coordinate 7,929 of JAJDEA010000099.1, read as the reverse complement.
CAGTCGTCCCTTTGTAAATAATGGAATCCAATCGGCCGAATCCACGATCCCTACGAATATGCGTCACCATCGGACACCGAACCCACCGCGCACCCGAAAATGCCATCAGTCCGACACGGTCATTGTTGCAATGCAACAACGCGGCTTTCTTTTCGATCAAGATGCGACTAAGCCTCCAGGCGAACATCAACATTTCGCGAGCCAACAGCGGATAATCCCACGGACGCAAATTGAGCAGGCGTTTGTTGTATGAACCCAAAAGACGTCCAACTGGCACAAGCGTCGTGTCGATCCCCAAATCCCTGAATGCATCGTACAGCGGCCCAACGTTTGGCGTAACGAAATGAATATGAAATCTCTGCTCCTGGTGCCATCGTTCGTAAAGTTGTAACATGGAGCGTTGCGCGCCATAGAGTGGTCCATGCACGTCTCCTAGTGCGACGATATGATGCACAGGCTCCTTCACTGACGATATTCCATCTTCTCAGCCATAGGGAAAATCAACGGCATGCCAGATATACCTCCTGCACGGCGCGGGCAGACACCTCGCTCGAAAACGGCGAACTTCGAACCTCTTCCAACGCGTTCAATGCGTCTGGTCGAGGTTCATCCAAAATCCGCAACACCTCATCCGCCCACTCGTCGTCGGGCCTATCCAGCCCCAGCAGAACCGCCTTGCTGCACACATCGTTAGCCTCACGCATGCCGGGCATGTCGGTCATAACAGCAGGCAAACCTGCAGCCGTCGCCTCCAATAGCGTCACGGGCATGCCTTCACGAATAGAAGGCATCACCATGACATCGGAGGCCTGCATGAGCTGGGGAACATCTCGCCGAACACCAACAAAATGCACACGCTGCTGCAGATTCCTGGCCGACACAAGCTGTAAGGTGGAGTCTCGCAGACCACCATCGCCGACCAATACAAGATGCGTGTCATCCCGACGTTCGGAAATCAGGTCAAAGATATGAACAAGCCTATGGTGATTCTTGGCCTCTACGAATCGACCGACATGCAAGACGATTTTCGATTCGCAAGGTAGACCCAGTTCTGCGCGCACACCGTCGCCATCCGCCGTCTGCGCAAAACCTGACAGATCAACCCCGTAATGCAAAACCTGGCATCGCGGATCTTCTTCCCAGGAAGCCCCCACCAACGTACCCAACGCACCGCGTGAACAGCCAAAGATGCGCGTCGAATGTCGCTTAATTAGATTACGCATTAAACTCCGGTACATAACGCGAAACAGAGTCGTCTTGCACCCGTCACCCGTTGTGTGCAAATGCGAAAAACGATGCTGCACGCCACAGTGCTCGGCATGTCGCAACACTACGCCGGAAAACGAATACGCGTGCGAATGCACAATGTCGTAGTCATTATCACAGAGTAGCGCCCGAAACGATCTACCGAAACGAATTAGGTTTCTACCCCATGCGCAGGGCTTGATAACACCGCCCAACGATCGAATCTCGGCGTCGTAGTCACACTCTCGGGCCGTTCCAACGCAAAAATCGAATTGCACGCGCTGGCGATCAATCCGGCGCATGACGTTCATAAGCCAGGTCTCCAAGCCGCCTCGATTCATCTCCGCAACGACATGAAGAACCCGAATCGCTCGCTGTTTCGGCATAGCATTCTCTTCGGAAAGCGCTCGGGTTGTAGTCAATGGAGTCATTCCCAAAATCACTTTCGTCAAATCGTCGAAACGCCCGAGCGACCGCGTGTGGTGGTCTGCGCCACAGATTCGCGTGCGCCACCGAACACACTCTGCGTGAGCCAAGCCGCAAGAAAAGTCCATGCGACAGGTCTGATGAAATGCTGAGAGTGATTTCTACACCACATAGCGAGCGAAGTAATCACCACAAGCAACAAACATACTCGAAGAAAAGTGGGATTGCGCAGCGTTGTGTCATAAATTCGACGTACAAGAAACCCGAGAGCAGCCATCATAACACCACCGCCAAACAAGCCAAAATTCATATAGGCCTCCATGGCTATCGATGCCCCCCAGCCAGACCGCTCCCCGCCCGCACGCCCCGTCGCAACAAGTGTCGCCCATGTAGAGGGGGCAATCAGACTGCGCAAACCCGGCACGGGATTTGGAATGATCATCAGGATGGCATCAAAAAAAGACCGCCCCTTCCAATAGGGTTCAGTCTCGGGAATATGCGCACATGCGACGTTTACTGTCTTCAAACTGGCACCGGATTCAGCCAACGATGCCACGAACGGATCAACACCGACGTCTTCTCTGTACTCCTGGTATGCCCGGTAGATCCCTGCTGGGGATAGCGTCTCCGCTTTACGCCCAATGCCAATCACGCCAAAAGAGATGAGCAAGAACAAGAAGAGTGGGATGCCCAGCCGAAGCTTCAACGGCTTTACAAAATAGTGGTACCCAACAATGATCGGCAACAAGGCTACAGCCACTTCCGTCCGCGCACCAAGGAGAAGGAAGAACAACAACGCCCCGGCAAGAAGGCTTGGCAGCAGGAAGCCCTGGACGATTTTTCGATACCGAAGAATGCAACTCGCCAGATAAACGGTCACACCAATCCGCACGAACATCACCGACAGGCCGATCCAACGTTTTGACTCCGGGCCGACAAAACGTTCGATTCGACGAAAGCCGCTATAACCGAATTCAAGAATGGCACCGCCCAATCCAAGGACAATGGCAAAGACTGCAGCAGCCAGGGTCATAAAGAAAAGCGTTTGCGCACCTACGAAAACGGCTGACGATATCCTCCGCGCCGGACGAAAAACAGCAGGTTGCATTCTCCCCAAAGGCCCCAACTCATACCCAATTAGAAAACCAATCCCACAAAGAATGACACAGCACAGCGACCGGTTAGCCGCGTCCACGGAGAAGAAGACCTTCTTGCTGTAATCAGCTAGGCCCACAAGATAGAACACGACGTACGGGATATGAAACATCGTGTAGACAATCCAGAACACGATGTCCGGACTCAACCAGTTTCGCGGGCCACGACGAACCAACTTTGAACCAAACACGCACGCCGTAACAACAAAGTGTAATCCACAAAAAAGTGCCAACGCCGTATCAGAAAAACGATCACCATACCCCGCCCAATACACAAGACACGCCATTAGTCCTAAGATTGTCAGCGCAAGCAAGAACAATATATTGACCGGCCGCGATGTGCTATCCAAGTGGCGCATATCGAACAGCGCATCTTGCGAAGCGCCGCCAACATGAGATTGATTTGGCACCACGGATCGAGGTGTCATGCGAGCCTTACCTTCTTCAACAATCGATAACGCATATCAGCATCAATGCACAGGAACCAAGCCGCCGCCGCCGTCGCCGCTAACGGAATGACCGCTTCGATTCCAAGAGTCATCCAGTTGCTCGGCTCCCAATAAACCGGGAGAACTACCAAGAGAAGTATACATGGTAGCGCAGCCAAAATCGGCCCACCGTATGCGGATGTCAGGTACGATCCGATCGAGATTTCTGCCTGCCGGGCTGCATACCAAGGCAGAAAAACAGTGTGACTTAGGAACAAGGGCAGTGCAACACCAATCGCAACCCCCACCACCCCCAAACTCGTACAACTAGCCAATAGAACTGTTAAGATAATCGTCGCAACGGCGGAACCCGCTTGAACAATCGCCAATCCTTTCAGCTTCCCGCCTCCAATGAGGATGTGCAGCGTCGGCGCCTGCGAAATCCTGCCAAACATCGCGATGAGCAGCACTGCGCAAACCATCCAAGCCGTCCGACATTGGCCAGCTGTCCAACTGGGCATGTATAAGTCAAACAATGGCTGCCCCAGGAATAGCAGGACCAGACCTACTGGAAAGCACATGGTCGCTGCGGCGCGCGTTCCATGTACCAACAATTGACGAAACCTAGCGCGATCGTCCGTAACCAAAGTAGCCGCAGCAACCGGCGCCAAAGTATCTGCCATCCCGGCAACAACAACTCGCAAACGATCCAAGAATATGAAAGGGATGAAGTATAACTCAACCATCTCCGTCCCAAAAATCTTGGCGACAATGAATGTAGGCGTTGCGAAGGTAACCACATTACCCACCTGTACAATGGCATTCCAACTGCTTATGTCGAAAATCTGTTGCCGACTCTCGGCATGCCCCCTCGAAGGCCTGATCCGCAACCCGGGCTGTTGTCGATGACTCGACCTCCAAAGGTAAAGAAAAGCCGAACCGTGGCAAACCGCAAGCGCCACCCCCAACCAACCAAGTGTATTCCAGCCCGCAAGGAACAAGCCTACAATGAGTGAACCACGGACGACATCTCGGATGATGCTGCCGACGTTTATCAAGTCATATCGCTGATGCCCCACCAAGACGCCGGTGAAAGTAAGCCCCAACACCGAAAAAAGGAACCCTACGCCAACAGCGATAAAAAGCACGCGCGCTTCTACAATGTGCTGTGCGGACACATCAAAAAAAGCGGGTGCCCAGACGCCCAGCATGGTACAGACAACAAGCCCCAATGCGCCAACACCAAGATAGAACAGGAAGATCGAGGACAGCGTTTGATTGAGCCCCACCAGATTGCTGGCGGCGATATCCTTGCTCGCCAGTCTCGTTACGGCACCACGCATGCCAAGTGTCAATAAATTAACATACAGCAATGATTGACTTGCAATACCATAGATGCCAAACCGTTTGGCCCCCAGTTCTTCTTTTAGAAACGGCACGAGAAGAACGAGGACAAGCATACCAACAGCTATGCCGATCCAATTCGCCAGAGTATTGCGGATTACGCGGGTTGACGTGGACATAGAAGCATTGTCGTTTATCGCGAATGGTTTTTCGAGGCCGTTTCTCGGAAAAGATCGAGATTCGACCGCTACGGAAAATAGAGCTTGTTCTATGCGGAATCGATCCTCTGCCCAGCGATGACTCGATCATAGTCCATGAGCGTAAAGACGGCACTGCTGGCACTACGCGTGTAGTCATAACTGTCGACTAACTCCTTGCGATGAAGGTCGATTTTTTCAATGTGACTGATCCGCTTTCTACGGTACGCGACGTCTTTCACCGTATCGAAAACCCCAGACCATTTTGATCGACGTAAACGCGTGAAACCCACATACGCCACCGAACCAACTACTTCAAGTCCTCGACACCAACCAATTCGGCCGCCACCGACGTTGAACTTGTTCAGATCAATAATCTCCTCCACCTTTCGCGTCGCCGTATTTGCGATAACTAAACGAGCGTTGATCGTTGTAAAGTAGACAAAATCACCTCGCACAATGCCGTCGTGAGGCTGGCCAACTTCGATGTCAATGCGATCATCCGGATCAAGTACGTTGACGGCATCTCGGCGCAGGCACCGTGTCACCCACCATTGATCATTCATCATAAACGCATGATTGATATGAACTTCATGGGGCTTCGTCGTCCCAACGCATCGATAATCTTTCTCGCGGTCGAACCGTTCCCATGTAGGCTCCGAGGCCATATTGACTTCACGCACAATATTGCCTTCCACATCCAGGAACTGCAGCATCTCCAGCCCAGTGTTGACAATCACGATCTCACCATCGACCACCGAAACACCATGCAGGTCGTTGAAACTAGGATGCGATATAACCCGTTCTACAGACCAATCGACAGCATCATAAACAACCAATTCCGTACCGGAAGTTTGATACCACTTGCCGTCAAACGCACAACCTCCCGTAAACTTGACGCTGCACCCCTCCCCCAAATTGCCCGCCGGAACCTCGTATTCCAACGACTTGACACATTCTTTCCGCTCCCAGTCCAGCACTTCAATGCGCGCACCGGCGAACAACGTGCCCTCGTCCTCATTCGTTAGGTCAGGCTTGGGAACAGCCATGGATACCAGCAATCGCATGATGAACCTTCAACTCCTCACGCTGAATCGTCAAATGTATGTAAACACAACGGCAGACACTATCTGCATTATCACCGATGTAATGATGGAAAACTATCGGACTCTTCGAGAATCCACACACAGCCCAATCGGTACTGCAATCATCGGCTGGCATGAAACGTCCGCTACAGAAAGGAAATGACATGACATGCTGATTTGCACGCCAAACATCTGGGCAAGAGATACTACCGGACGACTCGCGCCCATTTGCCATCGCGCATCTCCTGATGCCTTAGATAGAAGCCATATCGCAGCTGTTTTCGCTCTACGGCACGCCCCTTCTCGAATCGCGTCCAGAGTTTGAGTTTGCCATCAGACCGAAAAATGCTCTCCGAAACGCGCTTCCCCCCCGTGTCGTATTGTTCGACGGAGTAGGGCAGAGTCGGCCCCATAAAGAGCTTCCGCTCACGCAACGTCTTATCTGCACGGTAGGTCAGAATTTGGCTTGGCCAGCCATGAGGACTCGCGAACCGCTCCTCATACGACCCATCTGCATTTGTTCGCCGGTTGTCGCATCGACCCACATCCTCTGCATTGCTACCCTCTTCGACAAAGACAAGCGGTTGCCCAGCCGAAACGCTTACGGAACCACTCCGCTCACTCTCCAGACCGGACCATTCAACAGCCGTCATCGTCAATACGCCGTCTCGCTTCAGCGAATAACCGCTCCTCAACTTTTTGACCGAAACATCCGACTGAAGTTTTCCGTCAAGGAACATTCGATACGATGCAATCTCACGGTAATTCCGCCCCGCGTGGAGGGTCAATTTCTTATCGTCATTGACAACCGTTGGCGTATCCGGTTTTTTGATGACCGCGACATAAACATCCGTCTTACGCTGGTTAGACAAAGGATCGCTTGCGTCAAAATGGATACATCGCTGGCGATAGTCAGTAACGATCGTGCCAGCCAATATGCCCGGCGGAACACGCGTATTACCAATACCCCATTCGCAGTCAAGAAAGTGTCGCTCATCTTTTCGGCCATATTTGACTACCGCTGTCCAAACAGACAGATAGCCTTGCTCCGGGAAACCAGCCGTAGATACAACCTCCAGCGCAAGTGGACTCTCTCCGTTCTTTCGGTGCCGAATAAGCGACGCTGTTTTCGTGATCGGGGCATCTGCTATTGGATAATTCGTTGAAAAGAAAACTTTGGTTCCATCCGGGCTGCCGAACGAATCGCTGTCGAAAGGCCCCGTTTGAAACTCCTGCTTGTCATCTATCGATCGATGAATAATCGAAGCGGGACGGCATATCCTACGCGTATAGGATGTTCGCACGTCGGCCACGAAAACCTCTGCATTGATCATCGTAACGCCAATCAGCCATTGGCCACTTGCTCCGCATGGACTGGGGTCGGAGGCTTCCAGCGTAGACAGGATTCTCCAGTCAGCCAGGGGATCTCGAAAATCCGACTTCGCTCGTAATGGGCCATCTCCTGTGACAAATAGGGTTCCATCGCCGGACCAACAGGAGTGCTTCGTTTGCGGATAGGACACGGCCGTGCCTACGATCTGCCCATTCAGGTCGAGAAGTATTTTGGCGGGGTAGTCAGCGGTAAAAGGCGCCTTGCCTCGCAGGGGGTTTTGCCTCGCGGATAGAATTGGCCTTGTTGGGTTAGCGCGTGCAAATTGAGCAAATCGATTGGGGAAATCGGGATGGCGATAGAACAGTTCTCGTTTCCCATTAGATTCCAAATCGATCTGCCAAATAACCCAAGGCTTGGGGCCCCTTCCACGCGTGGGACCAGACGCATAAACATAACGATCATCGAAACTGATTGTCTCAGCCAAGCCCGGCAGTCCACGCGCGACACGTCGCACTTTGCCGGTGCCAATTTCAAGCTGCCACAGATCACCGGAAGTCTTGGGGTGGGCGCCCTCGGTCCAGTAAATCGTATTGCTCTTGTTAGCCCAAATGGGATTTCGCGCGACAGACGTCGGCTGAAAGATGTCTTTCTTCGCAAGGAGATCGTAAACAGCAAACGTCATCGGCTTACCGCGCCCGCGATGCCCGATGGAGTAGG
>JAJDEA010000098.1 GCA_029260035.1 Phycisphaerae bacterium | reverse complement strand
ATGCCGTTGATCCGACATCTTCCTGTGACTCGTTTGACGCAGAATCTGACCGAGCGATTGATCTTGATGATTTTTCCATGTTAGTGCCAAGGATTACTGGGCCCCGATAATGGAAAGAGCCACAACTACTTGGTCGAACCGCTCAATGGCAAGCGACACGATGTTGGCCTCGCGAAGAAAGGCTGGCGCGTTTTCCTTGCTGGAAACGCTTGTTGTAATCAGCATCATCGCGTTTCTTGCATCATTATTGCTACCAGGACTGAGTGCTGCGAGAGAGCAGGCTGGAAGCATCGTATGTCGATCGAACTTGCACCAAGTCGTGTTGGCAAATGCCTTTTATGCGGAAGACAATGGCGGTGTTTACTGCCCTGGTGCGTCGGATTTTCTTAAGAACCTGCAGCGTTGGCATGGCGTGCGTCAGAATCTTCAAATGCCTTTCGACTCGTCGTTGGGGCCTTTGTCGCAGTATCTCGGTAAAGATGGGCTTATCAAACAATGTCCCAACTTTCCTGCGGAGGAAATCGCATTGGAGAGCAGCGGGTTCGAGATCGGAAACGGGGGGTACGGGTATAACAATGCGTATGTCGGAGTGCAACTCAAAACCTATCGGTCAGGTGCCAAGGCCGTTGCTAACGACCGAGCTGGTGCCGTCGCGACCCATGTGCAAAGACCAGCTGGGACAATCATGTTCGCTGATACGGCTTTTTCCGGAAAGCAACTTATCGAGTACAGCTTTGTGGAGCCTCGATTTCATCCGCAATACCCTGGCTTCCGCATGGACCCTTCCATTCAATTTCGCCATCGTGGTTCGACCAACGTCGGCTGGTGCGATGGCCATGTTGGACCGGAAAAATTGACCTTTACATGGTCGAGCGGCTGGTATGCTTCGGATCCGTCGAAACTGGCTATCGGTTGGTTCGGAATCGCTGACGACAACAGCCTGTTCGACTTGCAGTGAGAACAATTGATCCTCATAATAAAAGTATGAGGGCAACTTGTTCGCCCGATTTTTCGGTAATCCAAGTTGACCCCAAATCGTTTGGGGTATTTCAGATGGTTCGCCGGTTTACCGTATTGTGATTAGATAATCAGGCCTAAGCGATAGAGGTGCGGCATTGGAAGACAGTGTTAGCCTACGGCGATAGCCTGACTCGATTCGGGAGTGTAATGTAATGCAGAATTCGTCTCGTTGGTCCATTATTCTGACGGCTGTTGTCTTGGCTACAACCAGTGGTTGCAAACCAGCGTCGACGCCGACCGACGCTCAACAGGCAACCCCCACACCGGCCGCCGCTGCGAAGCAAGTGAAAGACGTCGCCATAAAGAAAAGCGACGAACCGAAGAAGGAAGAACTACCCGGCTCGGTCGATCCGGTCGCATGGCGGTTGGCCTTGGATGACGACTGGATCAAGCTCGCGAAGACAGTGGAGTCAGAGAAAGCGCTGGTCGGACAGCCTGAATCTGTTGCCACCAAGCTCCTCGGTTTCCCGAGTTTTCGCGCGGAGAGGATTATCTATTCTTTCCATTCCGTCCCCTTGGCCAAAGAGAACCTCATCCCTTCGCTTGTTGTCAATATGGGGGCTGACGGCAAAGTCAAAAATGCCGGGCTTGCTGGATCGCGCACGGAAATTGATGGCGTTCGTTTCGTAAAGAAACTATGGGAAGAAGGCAACGATGTCGATCGCATGGCCATGGCCTCTTATCTCGAAAGACGGGGGCGGCTTGCTGGACGAACCAGGAAATATGTGCTTGATATGCTGGGTGAACCATCGCGTGAGCAACCTCCGCTAATTTTCTACTATGTGCAGACGCGCGACGACGATGGCAAAGGTAAATACGATGCCAGTCTCGGAAAGTTGAAGATTGACGTAAAGGATGGAGTTGTAGAAAAAATAACGTTCATCGGGCCTGAGAAATAGCTTAGCGCGGTGGGCGCCATGAAAGGGAGATGTCGTATATTTGACCCTCCGTTCTGTCCCGCAATACTCCCTTCAACATCTATCAGATCTTCATGCCATTAAGGTGATAGCGTTGCGCTGGGGGGTGGAACGTCGCAAGGTCCTTGTCCTTGCGGGCCTGGGTCGCTTGGTACGGCAAATGGGTAAAACTCCATGCCCGAACCGGTCGCAAACGCATTCACCGCCCTCAAGACATCATTACCATTAGCGACCCGATCTGGAATCTCGGGATTTACGTCGGCTTGCGATATGTGTGGGGCTGTGGGGTCTTGATCGAAAGTCCTCAATATGGCAGTAATGTCAAATCCATTCATGGCTCCATTTGGAGGCGACCAGGAATTCAAGGGGGTCGGTGGCATTGTGGAGGCGTCTCCGGTAGTCGAAAAAGAGCCTACCACATCGCACCACCACCGACTGTTTGTCGGAGTGGCGGTTGTTGCCACAGCCAGCGGTGTCGAGAAGTTGACGCCGTCTAATGTTGCTTGAATTTCATAATTCTCCCCCGGAGCCACCATGCACCCACCCGTGTGAGCAACGGGTAGAGTCGCGAAATCAAACAGCGGGGGGATTGCATCATTCACCAGGTAGGTTAGCCCCAAACCAACAACACCCGGCGGGGTTGCCCGAGGCGTGCTTGCATACCATCCTACGCCGGTCGCAACGTGCGTAACGCGGTAGGCGTGAGGCGTTCCCAGTAATAGCGAGTTCGGAACGAATGACAAGTAACGATCCTTGGTGATTCCATGCGGGAAGCCCGTTGCGGCTAGCGGGGGTTCGATCGCAGTTGGCGAGGATCCATCACACCAAGTCAATACCGTTGCCATGAGCGTTTCACGATCGATTGCGCTGCCGATCGACTCCCAGGGGAATCCCCAGAAAATGGTCCGGTAGACTCCATTGTCCTTAGTGACAGCTGCATCGCCGGCATTTCCACTGAACGCGAGCTCGGCAGATGCGGTCGGCGTTATGATGTCACTGAAATTGCTGAATGGATACACGAGCGTGAAAGGACCGAAGCCAGCGAAGACAGAGCCCGTTCCCGTCGCCGTTACCTGAGACACATCGCTTGTGGCAGATGCGACGCCGAGATAATTCCCAATAAACGATGTCAAGCCGCGATCAAAGTAGTAGTCCTGGCTTGACATGAACAGGCACCCGCCTGCATCAAGATAAGTTGCAAGTGCTGACTCGCCCGCAGCTCCCGGGCCGGAAGCGCCTCCGAATTCGTCGCCCGTAAACCACACCACCGCAGAATATTGCGCCAGCGTCGCCGCATCGGGTTCATTGTCGCTGTTGGCAGTATCCCAGACGTCGAAGTCCTCGCCCAAATTGGCCAGTGCTGCTGCATAGCTGCTCCGGACATCCGGGCCATTGTCATCATCGTCAACAAGCAGAATCGGTAGCGTCAGACGGGTCGAAAACGAGAATGCCGACGAATAATTGCTCGTTCCACAAGGATTACTCGCCCGCACGCGCCAGAAATACACGTTAGCTGGAATGAGCGGCGTGCCTGAACTGAAGGTGGCATCGGTCAGACCTGACGCACTTACAATAATGTTATTGAAGCCCGCATCCGTAGCCAATTCGAAATCATAACCACTAGCCTGGGTTGCATTGCCCCAGGTGTATACGGGAGTTACGCTTACTTCGATAGCGCCGTTGGTCGGGGTAATTAGCGTAGCAACTGTTGGAATTGAATCAAAAACCGCAAGCTCTACTGTCGTGTTGGATGATTTCGTTGCTGACGTTCCAGTAACCGTCACAGTATAATCACCCACCACGGCAGACCCTGTGTTGGTGATTGTCATGGTTGTTGCACTCGGTGGCGTAACAGGGTTGGTGCCAAAAGACACGCTTGTTCCGGCTGGCTCACCGCTTGCGCTCAGCGTAACGGGATCGATAAAGCCTAAGATTTGTACAACATCAACGTTGAATACGGCATCATCTGGAGTGCAGACGGCGGCGCTGTCCGGATTGACTTCGACTCGGAAACCGGGTTCCTCCGCACAGTTGTAACAAACCACCGCAAAATCCTGGTCGGTCGCGTCGCCGACAGTTGGGATGCCGTCGGAATTCACATTGCTCGCGATGACACGCAATGTCACAGAGGATGGCACCTCAAGGAAAACGCCTTCCGTATTATTCATGCCGTCAGCGGTTCCACCCGTAACGGACCAGCCGGTCGCGCCGAAGTTATTACCCAAATAGGTGTTGGCGCCAGCTTCAACAACAAGATCGAGATCATTGTTCCATGCGGGTGTCGAACCACCAAGGCCATGTCCGGGTGCATCGGTCCAAACCAGCATGATTTTCATCGGAAGCAATGGATCTGCAGGCTCGATGTTGATAGACCATTGCTCGCCGGTATTGTCAAACACCATCGGGTTGTCGAAATATCGAGTAGCCGACGCAGGACTTACCACTTCTTCGAGATCCATACGTCCCCAACCTTGTTTGCTATCGAAGGGATGCCCAAGCGTGAAGCCGTCAGCATCCGTATTGCCTGCCAGATCGCGAGCAACGACGGTAAACGCGGCTTTGATGAGCGCTGCGCTCGGGTCGGCAGTAAAGCCAGGGAAGCTGCGGTAATACTCGACAAAAAGTGCAACTGCTCCACTCACATGAGGCGAAGCCATGCTCGTGCCACAAAAGAGACCGTAACTGTTGCTTGTGATTGTTGAATCGACATTGCAGCCCGGCGCGACCATATGAGGAATGATTCGCCCATCCAGCGCAGGGCCATGTGCAGAATTTGAAGAGATGTCATCAATATCAAGTATTTGCTGCCCCGAACCAGTCTGCATCTTCGTCGAGCCGATGGTGAAGATATTCTTGGCTTCGTCAGGAGTTCCTTGTGTACTGGTTCCCCCATTCCCGTTCATAAATGACAGCGTGTAAAACAGAGGCTGATTGCCTGCCGCATTTGGATCGGCATCGCGAACGCCTATGTCAACTTGCAGCGTGTCATTGTCATAGCCGCGGGGGGAACCGGCCGGGCCCCAACTGTTGCCCGACAAGAATGCACCGTTGTTATAAGAATCTGTCATAATCTGCAGCATGCCGCCGGGGTTCTGAAAAAACGGGCTGTACAACTGTTCGACAAGGTTCGCACCCGGCGCAACTCCCAACCCTCGCAGGAATCCAAAACTATCCAGCGTGCCAGAGGACCCGTCAGCTGCCATGATTCCGGATGTGTGCGTGCCGTGAGCGTCGATTGCACTTCCGCCACAGGTTGTTCCGGTGCAGCTAAGAAACCGATTGACGAGATCGGGATGCGTTTCCAGGACGCCGCCATCCACATTGGCGATAACGACGCCGGAACCGTTCAGTCCGACCGAAGTAAGCCAAGCTTGGTAACCCGGAAATGCGGCATTGGTTCCGTCGACGTTATTCACGTTGACTTGATTGCTCATCTCGCCGCGCAGTCCACCGTCAGTCGGAATTGTCTGAATGCTGTAAACGCCGGGTATTTCGGCAGCAGCTTGAATCGCTGTACCGGGTAACGTGATGCCGATTTCTTCGAACTTGTCGTTGAGGACAAGGCGTCCACGGACCTGTGCCCCTGCCAGGATGAGGTCCTGAATTACCTGATTTGAATCCGCGCCACGGAACACCAGTACATCAAAATCCTGCATTGTTTTGTCAAGGTTGCGCCATTTCGGCAGGACGCGATACGCGGGCAAGAATGAACCGGTCCAGCGGACCTCCTTCGCGTTGCCTGCAGCTTGCTTTGATGCGGCGTTACCCCAAACTACATAAGTGAACGGGTGAATATATGATACGATCTGAAGACCATCCGCCTTCAGTTTTTGCAGCCATTCGACGCGCGTCGGCCCAACGAATTGTACGAGGTGCAGGTCTGGGTCTACCGTGGCTTTGCCGTCCCATAGAGTGCCTGTTTTGGGAACGGCCGTCAGAGGATCAAAACGAAACCCGCCGAGATCAATTTCAAAAGTATTCGCCTTGTTGTCGAATGCGATGTTGTCCGCGCGAAGTTTCTCTGCGCCTGCCTGTGTCACTTTGAGCCAAACGAATGATCCATAGTCAATTGAATCGATCGGCTGTAATCCGTTTGTCAGTGCTTGCGCGAAGTCGCGATTTGACATTCGACCGTATATGGTTCCATCCTCTCCCAAAATCGAGTCTGACGTATCGCCTGCGAAGATGTTGGAGGTTAGCCCTATAACAATTGCAATCGTTGCAAACGTAGCGCGAACTGAAATGGCCATCCTTGTCCTCCCATGGGTTGTCCTGCAAGTTATTAGCACAATCGATCCCTTCCCTTAAGTTAGCTGCAATTGTCGCCATGTTACCAAAACTGCCCCAATAACTCTACCTTTTCACGAAACTACCGCCTGGGCAGCGTCGCACAGCGCCTCTTAATAGGTGAACTACAAAACTTGGGAGACCTCGAAGCGATTCGCAGTGAATGGGTGGATTAGGAAATGTAGTTTGAAATGAAATTGCTCGCCCAAAACGATTCTTGGTTAGCATGATCGGACTATCAATTGTGCCGAGCACCGATAAACGCGAACTTCAAATCCGACTAAGACATTTTGTACTTCAATAGCTTGACCCTCTTAAAAACCACTAATATAGTCGCATGAGTTCAGGTGCGGGGGCGCCTGTCTCATTAGGCAGGGGCAGAAAAAAAAGCGTCAGGTAGCCATGCGACTTTCGACTTGCGCATCGAGCGACGCGATCATTTCCGGCTTTGCCTTTTGATTCCGATCACGACGGCTGATTAAAGATAACGGCTCATCAAATCTTCGGAGACGTTATCTGGAAAGAACATTGCCAAACGAGTTTGGAATCTCATATTGCTTGCGTGGCGAGCGAGCCTATCGAAACGGGGGAGGGCGGCGAATCAATATGATCGTCGTTTTGAAACAGTAAGAGCGAAGCCAGAAACAGAAAAAACATGTCTGATTGTAAATTTTTTTGATCGAGGTGTTCGGGGTGGAGGCTCCGTTCGCGTAATTGGTAGTGAAAGAATGATTTTTCCCGCGAGGTCTAATCTCGCATTTTCAGACTAATGAACCACTAAGTGCCAGGGGAACTTTGAGCCCCCTGGAGGCCAAAAGCACAGGAGAACGAGAATGATAAGTTGTCTAAGGAAGACGCTGAAAGAAAAAACGCGTTGGCACAAGGCGGTCTGCTTCATCCTGACCGTGTGTCTGATTTGGGGACCGGGGTTTGGAAGCCTCGGCTGTTCCATCAATGGAGATTTTCTTGGGTTAGAAGACTATCAGCGTGATTTACTCTTTGCTGCCGGGACACTCGCTTTTGGATTACTTAATCCAGCTGTGGCAGGGGCAACGGATACCGCAGGTCGCCCCGGCCCGCAAGGCCCGCCGGGGCCGGCTGGACCAGCGGGCGAAGATGCACCTGCTCCACAGGTCGTGCCTTGTGCTGACCTTAACGGAAACGGTGAGTGCGAAAGCAACGAGGACATCAACGCAGATGGGCGTTGCGATTTCTTCGATTGCATAGCGGTTACTGCCTGCTGGGACACGAACGGCAACGCGATCGCTGAACCTAGCGAAGACACAAACGGTGACGGCTTCTTTGACGTCCGGGATTGTGGTGATTTCGGCAATGGTGAAGACGGTGGTCAAGGGCCTGCTGGCGATAATGGGGTTAATTGTTGGGACGTGAATGGCAATGGCGTCGCGGATCCTGCCGAAGATACGAACGAAGACGGCGTCATCGACGTGCTCGATTGTCAAGGTCCGTCCGGTGCGAGCGGTGCATCAGGGCAAAGCGGTTCCCCTGGCCAAGCGGGGCCAGCTGGTGCTGACGGAACCAACTGCTGGGACCTGAACGGCAATGGCGAGAAGGACTTCTGTGATCCTTTGCTCGTTCAAGATGGCGTTTGCAGCGATTCATACCTTTGCGATCCGCCTAATGGAATGTGTCATTGCTACATTGGTGAACGCGGAATGACCAGCGTCGATCCGATTTGCGATTTCACCGAAGACGTCAACGGTGACGAAGAGATCGATGCGCTCGATTGTGCAGGTTTGGATGGAATTGATGGCACAAACGGCACGAACGGAATCAATTGCTGGGACCTTAACGGCAATGGTGTTCGTGACATCACCACTGGACTGGACAACGAAGACCTGAACGGCGACCAGGTTGTTGATGTTCTTGACTGCCAAGGTAAAGACGGCACCAATGGAACAAATGGTACGAACGGAACCAATGGCACGAATGGGACTAATGGCGCGGACGGAATCAATTGCTGGGACCTCAACGGTAACGGCATTGGTGAGTGTCTTTCGCCCGCATGCTTCCCAGCTGATTCAAGCCTGGCAAGCGACGGCGGCATTAACGAAGACCTCAATGGCGACGGTATTGTTGATGTCTATGACTGCCAAGGTGAAGACGGTACCAACGGAACGAATGGTACGAACGGTACCAATGGCACTAACGGGACGAATGGTACCAACGGCACGGACGGAATCAACTGCTGGGACCTCAACGGCAACGGCATTGGTGACATCACGATCGGTTTGGACAATGAAGACCTGAACGGCGACCAGGTTGTCGATGTTCTTGACTGCCAGGGCAAAGACGGAACTAACGGTACCAATGGGACCAACGGAACGAATGGTACGAACGGTACCAATGGCACAAATGGCACTAACGGGACCAACGGCCTCAACTGTTGGGACCTTAATGGCGATGGTTTGGGTGACTTGCAGTTGGAAGACCTCAACGGCGATTTGATGTTCACCGCTGAAGACTGTCGTGGCAAGGATGGAACCAACGGTACGAATGGGACCAATGGTACGAACGGTACCAATGGAACTAACGGGACGAATGGTACTAACGGCACCGACGGAATCAGTTGCTGGGACCTTAACGGCAACGGCATTGGCGACGTCACCACAGGTCTAGACAACGAAGACCTGAATGGCGACCAGGTCGTCAATGTTCTCGACTGTCGTGGTCCGCAAGGCCAGCCTGGCCCCATTCACTTCGATCAATTCGTCGAAGATTTCTTCACCGTTTCGGGCGGCTCCTATGGCAATATGCCAGTATCCCAGATTTTGCCGATCGTTGAGATCACAGAGCCTGCAATTGGTGCATGTTCTGCGCAAAGTCAGGTCGATGTGCTTGCATATCGCACAAATATGCCCGTCCACTACACAGCTGGCAATCATGTGACGATGCGTATGTTCATCTGGCGTGAAGGACCAAAGGACCCGACAGAGTGCTTTACGTTCAGGCTCGATGCATTCCGCTCAAGCCATGGCACGGGGATTTCCCAGTGGGACACCGAACGGTACGTCACGTTGGATGATCCCATCGATCCGGACCCGAATGGGACCATGATGGTTATCGATCTGCCGTTGAACAATGCAGGTAGCAATCCGGCTGATGGTCTGTGCCTGCCCAACATCCTGCAGTCAGGCGACTTCCTTTCTTTTGAGGTCAACGAAGTAGCGGGCTACGACGACGGTGGATGTTACACTTTCGTTGGTGCAGAATTCTATGAGTCCGACATCCGTGACACGGTGGCAGTGTCCAACGCGACCGTCGCCAAGTCACTTAATACGATCGAATGCGATACCTGTGCGAATGAGCCGGACGTCTGTCCGCCAGTCGAATTGGTTTTCGTCATGCAGACCTCTGATGCATTGGATGACCAGGCTGAATCGTTCTGTGCAGAGATCGCTCAGCTATCGGCGGAGTTGGCCACGCTTGGTATTTCAGCAAGCCAGGAAGTGCTGGCCATCGCACCGATCGCACCGGGAGACCTGCCTTCCTGCATCACCACAATTGGCGACAGCGTCAGCGGACAGCTTGGCGATGTCGTTCCTGGTGAGCCGGACGGTTGCCCTGGCGATCTTCTTGGCGATGTTGGTGACGGAATATTGTCTCCATCACGCGATGAAAACTGGGGGCCAGCGACGGCTATCGTAGCCTCTGATTATGCATGGACGCCCGGATCGGTTCGTATCATCGTCCCGATTTCAGATGCCGGTGCATGCCTTGGCGCACCGTGCGACGATCCTGGTGCCGATCGAGATGCGATTCTTAACGCCGCGAATGTTGCGAATGCAAACGGTGTTTATGTCTTCCCTGTCTCGGCTGATGGCGCGAATGGTTGTGTAAGAACGTTGGGTGCTGACCTTGCAGGTGCGACCGGGGGAACCTGGACCGCATCACCATTTATATCGCAGGTATTCCCACCTGAAATCGACACGATCGTTCAAGGTCATTGCATCCCGGCCTGCGAGTTTCCGGATGTTGCCGATAGCGACAGCGTCACCGGTGATAGCGATAGTGAAGACGACAGCGACAGTGACAGCGACAGCGACAGCGACAGCGATAGTGATAGTGACAGACACTAATCATGTCGAGCAGTGATGAGCCTCGTAGTAAAGGGTTCATCTGGTAAACAATCGCCCCGGGTTTTCCAACAATGGAAGCCCGGGGTTTTTTGTATGTAGTGATTGAATGGGCTATCGAAGTTTGTTTGAGTTAAGGTGCTTTGGGTTTCCGTTCACTCAAAGTGATCTTTATGGTTTTCTTTGCGCCAAAAACCTCAATTGCATCAGGCGAGGCGTTGATGTCCCAAACGCTTGAGCTGCGGAGAACCTTTCGATAGAGAACTTCACCATCTCGACCGTAAATCGCTACAAAATGGCGTCCCGTCGAAGCCCGCGACTTGTTTCTAATCATGATGATTTCCCGACCGCCAAGCGTTCCGGCACCCAGCCTGACAGTATGCATGTTGAACACTGCTGGGAGCTTCTCTTTCAGTAGTTCCCGTTCCGCTCTTCGAAGCTCAAACCTGTTATTTCCGAAGCTGTTTCTCTTGTACCGAGCGGAGTAATCGGTGCCTGGAACTTGCACCCATGATTCACCAACCTGTTCCACACTTGCAGGAAAAGTTCGCATGACGTCGTCCCAATGTTGTCTGTGTGATGATCTATCAGGAGAATTGTCGAATTCTGTTTCTTGAATGAGTGGTGATACTGTACCCTTGTAGTTGTCAGCCTCTTGTCGCCTCGATTTGAAATCTCGACCCGCCCCCGCGATGCCTCCACCAATGCGGTCACATCCTCCGGCTATTACAAACAAAGCCAGCACCCAGCAGATAAATGAATGTCTCATCCCTTGATCTCCCATTCTAGACTAGCCGCAATCGCAGCCAAGTGGTCTATTGTTCGCGGTGTCACGGCACTCCGATTCCGGGAAGAACCAACACTGTTTCAGTAGTGAATCCGAACCGTCGCTTCCTGGCGTAACCTAAGACCAGAGGGGCATTCCCGTCGCGATGGCGATGCTTGTGGCACTCAAGAAACTCCCGCCAATGTGGAGTGCCAAGCAAGGCCCACTTCAGCATTTTAAGAAGCCCACCGGACGGTTGCCTGCAAAAGCGTACAGGCTGAAGTGCGCTGAGTTCTTTGGCTGAATATTCATTGTTCTTTATCGCTATCGGCAGTATATCTCGCCACTGCTCAACCGTCCGATCAGCAACGTCTCGCTCTGGAAAAACATGCCGACGTTCATGCTTGAGTACCATGGTAGCGACCCATCCATTCCCAACGGCAAAGGTCGAAAAATACTTGCCGTTTCGCCAAACTCGTCGATCTCTCTTGTTCGCCAGTCGCTTAGCATGAGATGAACGCTCACGGGCAATCGACCGGGCCCAGCGTTTGGTCTCTGTTCGGCGATCCCCCGTTGCACAGATATGCCGACGTCTCGTCAGGTAACAGCGAAGGAACCGAAAGCGATCGCTTCGGCTGGCTATTCGATGGAACGATTGGTCAAGTTGTGCTATTGGGGTTGCCGCGTACTGTGTCGGTGACGGTTCGGGATAAATTTTTGAAGGATGCGCGTCGGCAAAAAGCATGTCGCCGAACTCACCTCGCTCAGCCAAAACCAAAATATTTCGTGGATGGCAATCGAGATGAACAAAACCCTTGTCATGTGCCAAAGCAAAAAGACGGGCAGCGCGATCTATCAATTCGATGCGCGCTTGCCGTCTTGTTCTTAGGTCCTCTGCTCTTGTTCTAAGCCAGGCATCCAAAATGCTTTCGCATGGATCAGCTGCAAGAGTCAAGACGATACTGCCGTCCAGCTCACGACGCTTTTGGCCGAAAGCGATCCCGAGAATGCAGGGCACATTCATAGCGTTTGCCCGCCGAAGTATTTTCCATTCCCGTTTTGCAGGCTTTGTGATGTAGTTTCGTAGGACACGATCGACGATCGTTATAGGTTGAAAGACTTTTGCATACACCGTACACGACGGCAGTTTCACGCGCCATACTGACCGGCCCGCTCCTCGCTTTAGGAGTGTCGCACGATGGTCATTTTCTAATTCAAACCACTGCGGCGCATCGCCATTGAGGATCGCTGTCCGCCATTCGTCGCAAACAACCCAGCTCGCGCCTTGGGCTACTGTGCGAGGAAGCTCTCGGCTGGCGTTTTCCGTTTGCGTAGCGTCTTCGGTTGATGAAATAGTGGAAGTATCCTTGGACTCAACCATGAACCGGCGTCTCAATTGAACGGCATCGCCATAGTCAACCGCACAATGGCGCGATCAACGACCAAGCCACAGGCATGCAAACGTTGAATCCGCCTGCACGCATGATAGCCGCATTCCTTGCTGGTGGGATTCTATCCGAGAGGGCTTTGCTGGCCAATTTGTCTTCGCCAAGCGATTGCGACGAACAGAAATGACTGTGCTTTGATGTGAAACGGTCTCGGAGGAGAGCCAAACTATTGCAAACACCACGGGCATATTGAAGCCAATGCTTTGGGTGACCTGGCTCTATATCTCGAAAATCGCGAACTAGAGCTTGCACGAACTGCGTGCGTTATGGTGTTTCGGTTGTTAAGGAAGAGGCTGGCGAATCAGCCTCTGAAGATTGGTTGTTTCGGCGCTCGAGCCATTTCATGACCATATCATGAATCGCGGCAGCCTTGACCGGTTTTGAGATGTAGTCATCCATCCCGGCTTCAATGCATCTCTCACGATCACCTTTCATGGCATGAGCTGTCATAGCAATGACCGGCGTATCTCGGAGTTTCTCGCTCTCCCTGATGTGTCCAGTAGCCGTGAACCCGTCCATTTCCGGCATTTGCACATCCATGAAAATCATATCAAATGACTTCTGTTCCAATATTTCCAACGCAATGCGTCCATTCTCCGCTGTGACGACATCGCATCCGCCTTTTTCGAAAATTTTCTTGGCCACTTTGCGATTGACCGGATTGTCTTCAACCAACAAAACGCGTGCGAGATGCTTGCGACGATTAATCGCCGGGTCGGTTTCGAGAGGCGCGGGATCCGAATGTTCGGTTTCATTACTCAGCGATGTCACAATCGTGTCCATCAACACTGATTGCTTAACAGGTTTGGTTAGGCAGCTTGAACAATGCAGTTCACCAAAACCGGCCAAGTCGCTCGCAGTGCCCAAGGAGCTTAGCATTACGACAATCGGATCGCCCAACCCCGGATCGCTGTTGATCCTCTGCGAAACCTCGATTCCGTCCATTTCCGGCATTTGAACATCGAGAAGAACCAAGTCAAAAGGTTTTTTTCGATCATTGGCGATCTTGAGGGCTACAAGTGCTTGTTCGCCTGAATCGACAAGCGTTACATGAAAGCCCCAGGATTGAAGCATGGTTTCCAGTATCCGGCGGTTGGTTGCGTTATCGTCTACAACGAGGATGTGTTGCTCTCCGGCAATGGTCTCCTCGTATTTTGATACCTTCTTTGATGGTTTTGAATTGTTTTCAGTTGCCGACGAGAGTGGCAGGACTACACTGAATGTGAATGTACTGCCTTCGCCTACTATGCTCTCCGCAGAGAGTTTCCCTCCCATGAGTTCTACGATCTGCCTGGATATGGCAAGGCCCAAGCCCGTTCCGCCATACTTGCGCGTTGTAGCGCCATCAACTTGGGTAAAACTATCGAAAATTGCACTCAGTCGTTCCTGTGGTATGCCAATTCCCGTGTCTCGGACCGAGAAGCAAAGTGCCGCCTCCGTTTCAGATTTTGATTCGAGATTGACCGATACAGCTACTTCACCGTGCTCTGTGAACTTGACGGCGTTGCCAGCAAGATTGACAAGAACCTGACGTAGTCGGCTGGTGTCTCCGCATAGCCAGGTTGGCACATCTGGATGTACATGGCAGATCAGTTCGAGGTTCTTGCTGGCGGCTCGATGCGCCAAGACATCAGCCGTTGATTCAACACAGTTGACAACATCGAATGGGATCGCTTCAAGTTCGAGTTTGCCCGCCTCGATTTTGGAGAAATCGAGAATATCATTGAGAAGATCGAGTAAGGAGTTGGCACATTCAAGGGATGTGTTGAGGTATTCCCGTTGCGCCCCGTCAAGATTCGTGTCCAATGCCAACTCGGTCATACCAATGATGCCATTCATTGGCGTACGAATTTCGTGGCTCATGTTAGCCAGGAACTCACCCTTGGCTTGATTTGCCTTTTCCGCAGTGCTTCTTGCTGAGTGGACTTCTTTCTCGGCTTCTCGTCTTTGTATAGCATAGGCAAGCATATTGGCGATGGCCTGCAGGAAACCGGCGTCATCCTGACTGAACTCTCGCACCGAATCGGTATTGACAATGATGATGCCGAACGGTTTGGTTTTCCCCGGGATTACGACCATCATCTCACTAACAATTTCCTGGCTCTGAAGATGAACTGGCAGGCCTTGGCTTGAATCTTGTCTGATATCCTCAACAATTACCGGGTCGCTTGTTGACAATGCCAACCCTATTCGTGAATTCTCGTTTGCTGACGCCGTCACCTGGCCAACAAGATCGTCGGACCAGCCATGAGCCGCTTTTAGAACCAGCTCTTCATCTTCCGGCTGCAACTCCAAAATACTGCAATAGGGCACGTCTATCGTTTCGCATACGGCCTCTGCTGTACCCTTCATAAGTTGGGCCAGATCTGAAGAACGTAGCGCTTCCTGGCCCAAAGCAGCAGCAGAAGCCTGCTGCGTAGCGCGCGACCTTAGTCGTTCTTCCAATGCCTTCTGCTCTGTGATGTCTGACACAATACCCGTGAATAGCCGTCCGTTCTCGGTTGCGATCTCCGTGACACCAAGTTGAATCGGAACAAGTGTGCCATCCTTGCGACGCCCCAAGACTTCGCGTCGCAGGTCGATGACAGTCTTGTTGCCAGTTCGAAGGTAGCGGGCGAGGTATTCGTCATGTTGCTCAGTATGTGGATCGGAAACCAACATATTGACGGACTGCCCGACGGATTCTTCGGTCGTAAACCCGAAGATCTGTTCCGCAGCCGCATTGAAAGATTGAATGATTCCATCTTGGTCGATGGTAACGATCCCATCGGCGGCCCCGTCAAGGATGGCGTGTGTCTTTGCGTCTGATTCCCGTAGACTGGACTCCATTTTCAAGCGTGCCAATTCTACAGCCGCGCGATCACTGAAAATCTGGAAGAGTTCCTGCTCCATAGCTTCTACAGGCAGCGGGCCATCATGGCATACGTTCAAGACGCCAAGGAATGAACCATCTCGATCTTCAAGCCGAATTCCCGCATAGCCTTCGATGCCATGATCCGCAAGCATCTTGTCTTTCGGGAAAAGTCCGGCGACTCCCTTTTCGTATGTGCAGAAAGTCTGGTTGATGGTCTGAGCGCAGGGTGTACCATCGAGTTCGTACTCGAAACCCTTGGTTGTCTTTTCTCCGTCCCAAAATGCTAGAACGCTGATGCGGTTGTCTTCTGTGACTGCTCCTACCATGGCGTATCGAGTTTTTAAGGCTCGCGCGATGGTTTCCACCAAAGCGTCAAAGAACGCCGCTCCGGTTGTGGATGCGGTTCCTTCTACAATGGCGCGCATTCTTGATTCGGATGCGGCCAAGTCTTCGGTGCGCTTCGCAGCCTTTCCTTCGAGGTCTTCGTTTAGCGTCCGCAAGGATGTCATGGCTTCAGTCAACCTTGTGACCGCTCCGGTCAACGCCCGATCGAGATCGCCCAGTTCATCCTGTCGATCGACAGTGGCGTCAGGCATCGAATTGCCCGTTTGGAATGCGATTGCCTTCGCGTGAATCCGGGTCAGCGGTGCCAGCAGCATTCTCTTGACCGACCAGACATTGAGTACCAATAGGGCCAATACGACAATCCCAAACGCGACGGCGAACCGTCGTTCTGACGATTCGTATGGCATCATGGCCGAAGATACGGTTTGATATGCGGCTATTTGTGCTCCAGGGATCGTTATCAGGGAAACTGCGGAACGAATGCGCTCACGATCATCTGCCGGGTTCCAGTGCTCTCCGAGATCAAGACCACTTTGATGGTGAACAAGCTGAACAGATCGTTCCGGCGCCGTTCGAGAAGCGTAAATCAGCACGGGGTCAAGTAGACGGGATGCGGAGAGAACAAGCGAAACAACGCCTGCACTACTTCCATCAACGCGAATCTGTTGGGCCACTCTGAGGCGATTTCCAGATAGTGGGAAAATGGCCCGGCCGGTTGCCTTGGCATTGATAAACCAATCAGCGTCGGGCACTGATTCATATCGCATAACGGGTTGGTTTCCCTCGATGCGCACTGCGCCGTGGCCAGCTGCATCGTGGTAGTCGAATTCTTGATACGCTGGCCGATGGCTGAGAAGCTGTTGCGCCGCCTCTTCGATACGCAATCGTTGCTGTTCTGCATCATCGAGCAATTGTACTCTGTGGAACATGTCGTGTTCCGAGAAGGAGCTTTGCGTCGAAATGACTTCCAGATCAGCAAGTGCGGACTCCAGCGAACGATCTATCAGGTCAGACGTCAATACGGCGCATTTCGATAGACTCGCTTTTGCCTCGGCCAAAGCAGTACGTCGACCTTCACTCTGCAGGTACAGCCAGCCCGCCACCGTAATGACCGTCGCGGGAAGAAGCGTGCAGGCGATAAGTTTCGCAGTAAGTTTCATGCTATCCGATTTCCGGAAGTCGGCGACCCAACGTTTGAATGAAGGCTCTTCGTTTCGGACTAATCTAGCGGCCTTGAGCAAGTTTCATGAGACGCTCGCGATTCGTGATGTTGTTGCCTTTCCCCCAGTGTTTGAAGGAAGATAAGAGGTTCAACCCCATCGCTAATGTCACCGTCCCCTGGTCTGCGATTACCGCCTGCCCTTTTTTGCCTTGAATCCATTCGATGAAGGCGAGAGTGCGCGGGTTCGCGTTTGGGCTATGGGCGATGTACAACGGCCTGTAGTAGGGAAACCGCCCGCTTGCTATGTTCTCGCGCGTCGGCGCAACACCATCCACATGCAGAATTTTGAGATCACGTTTCTTGGCGCTGGAGACACCCGTAATCGCGATTGCTCCTGGTGTTCTCTCCAGGAACAACTCAACGGGACGCGAGCTGCGCAGAAGTATCGAGTCTTGCGAGAAATTGAATTCGGGGTCGTTGAGTATCAGCTCTCGCATCATGACGCCAACGCCACTGTCTTTTCCTTTGCGTCCGACAAGGATGATGCGTTGATCTGAGCCGCCTATTTCCTTCCAATTCTTGATGTCGCCGCGCAGAATTCCGGAAAGCTGCTTCTGAGTCAGACTCTCTGTTTGGTTTGAAGGGTGAGTCACGGCTACGAGGGCATCCCATGCAATGATTGCGACCTCAACACCCTGCTCATTGCTAAACCGTCCCGGCATGCAGTACCGGCATGTTCCGCCCATGTCTGCACTGCCGCCAGCAGTAGAACGAATACCAAGCGCCGCTCCGCCTCCGCTCACGATGATTTGTTCGCCGGTCTCTTTTTCGTAAGCTTTTGCACATGAACGCATAAACGCCTGTTGCGTAATGCCACATCCTCGCCAAGTCATCGGTTGCGAATTGTCGTTTTCAGCGTGAGCTGCCAGTGGAGTAAAAGACATCAACCCTACAAGCAACCAATTCTGTGATCGACCTGTGTATGTTCGGCATCTGTTGCTGTTCATAGCAATGTCTCCGTTTAATGATGGTTGCCCTCTGTGCAACCCGCATCTCTCGCTCGGCAAGACCGCGCAAGGCAAGTGGTTTTCGGCCTATCGAATTGAGATGGCAAATGAGAGCCTGCATTTACATTAATGGTTCTTCGGAAACAGTTCGATGCCATGTGAGCAGCGCGAATTTGCAGTCCAGCCTCTCCGTCATATTGCGCCCGATTAATGACAGAATGGACCTACGTTCTCGATAATACTGGACGTGGCTTTCTGATCTATTCCTATGTTCGTTTCGTTTTATGTTGCCGAAGCGGTTGACGCGGATAGCATACGAATAAGGACGTCCGGTATCTCAGCCAGCGATACGACCTGATCGACGCAACCAGTTTGAAATGCTGCCTTGGGCATGCCATAAACGATGCAGGATTCCTGGTCTTGTGACAGAGTGCGAGCACCGGTCGCCTTGAGGGTTTTTATGCCTTCCGCTCCGTCGAATCCCATTCCGGTCATCACCAACCCGATTGCATTTTCGTTGCACGCGGCAGCAACGCTTTTGAAAAGAGCATCCACGGACGGTCGAAATCCCGAGACCTTTTCACCGTCATCGAGTCGTGTAACCAGCTTGCCGCCTTGTTTCGCAATACGCAGGTGATGGCTTCCGGGGGCGAGCAAGAGGGTTCCAGAAGTAAGGACGTCGCCGCTTGCAGCCTCTCGAACTTCAAGTTGTGACGTATCGTTCAGCCGACATGCGAACGTGGCTGTAAAGTCAGCTGGCATGTGCTGAGTCAATACAATTGGGGGGAACTCCTTGGGGAGCAGCGGAATGAGTTTGTGCAGCGTTGCCGGTCCGCCAGCGCTAATGCCGATTGCTACGACGATACCTTCTGTTTGTATATTCGCTTTGCGCGGCGGGGCTATACGCAAACGATCTTGTTTTCCCAGCCGATTTCTGTTCGATGAAAACGCCGCGCGAACGGCATCAACCACCGAAGACTGAAACGATTGAAGAGAGGCATCCTTGTCCGCCAATGGTTTGGCAACATAATCGACCGCCCCAAGTTCCAGCGCCTCGAAAGTCAACTTCGCACCAGCTTGTGTCTTGGTAGACACCATCACGATCGGCATCGGCGAATCTTTCATAACCTTCTTGAGTACGCCAATCCCGTCAAGTCCCGGCATTTCAATGTCAAGTGTCATGACATCGGGCTTGAGTTCCTTGATTCGATCAATCGCTTCGTTTCCGTTTTGCGCGGACCCGACGACCTCCATGTCTTTCGCCTTGCCTAAGGCGTTTTTCAGCATGGTACGCATGAAAACCGAATCGTCGGTAACGAGTACTCGTATGGGCTTGTCGCTCATAAGGAGGTTCCGGGAATTATCAGACTTAGGCCGAATGTGTACTTCGTACGGTTTATCGACATTGCTTGGTGCGATCTTTTGAGGGGGGCGTTACTTCGCTTAACTACTTCAAGCCTGTTTCTAATCTTCGATTTCCGGGCTGATAGCCTCCGGCGTTACCGGACTACGACCATCCGGGGTTTCCAGAGTGTATTCAGGAGGCAGGGGGCATTTCGGCTTGGAGTGCAAACCGATCCCATGTTGGATGGGGCTCGTAAATCGAATTACCGGGCCAGGATTATGGCAGTGGCGGAATGGTGACACGGTAATAGTTATCATAAACGCCATGTCCTTTGAGTAAATCTATCAGCCTTGTTATGTCCTGTGCGTCAGCTACGCCATTTCGATCGATATCGGTGCGCCAAATAGGGTAGGGGCCTTGGATGCCGTTTAGAGAATTAACCAGCTTTGTGATGTCGGACGCGTTTGTCATAAGGCTTGCATCTACATCCCCAGGTAAGTACCCAAGCCGAACGCGGGCACCGCTCGATATGTGCGTCAATATCGTCCAGGCGCGAAGAGGGATCGACTTGTTTAGCGCTACGCGAACGGTTGAACCGCCAATTGGTGTGACCGAAGAGACTGATGGCGCCGGGTCGGCAGTCCCCACTACCGTGACTGCAAAATCTGTGGTTGTGAGAGGCGTACATGCAGGCAAGGCATCGAACGTCAGGTCCACGAAGCTCCAACCATCCAAATTGAGGCCACTCGGATCTGACGGCTGTCTGCCATCGATGGCGCCATCGGGCGGGAAGCTAGACAGTAGGATCGGGCTGGGTTCTGGGATGTTAGTCTGAACGCTGACCGCCACAGGCGAGCCTGATTTGAACAAGCCGATTGAAACATCGCCAGTTGTCGGACATGCGCTAGCGTCGAATCGGAAATTGTACAAACTTCCCCACCGCAATGCGTTGGCATTGGGGTTAATCGTGAAATCATCCGTCGACCAAACCAAGGCTGATCCGGGAGTGGAAATGTCCCAGTCTGTTGAATCATAAATAGACCCACTGTGACTATCGACATCGTGAAAGCTGACACCAGAAAGGGGCGTCGCCGGGGCAATCGGTACAGAGAACGATTGAGCCCCGCGATCAGAGTTTAAGTTCTGCAGCGCATATTCGTACCGCCAGGTACCATTGCCAAGGTCTGTAACTTTGGAACCCAGGATGAATCGGCCATCTCCGAAAATGTCCACGAAATCGAGTTCTACCGTTGGGTCAGTATCTTGCCAGGCGAGCAGGGCTGGTTTTTCCTGTTCCGCGGTTCCTGACAACAACAAGCTATAAGTGTCGGGAGCCGATTCAACCACCAGGACGTCTTCATAGCTGGCGTTGTTGTTTTGATTTCCGGCAGCCGAATCGTCAGGCATGATATATTGAATTTCGACAAAATAGAGTGCGTTGGCGTTTTGAGCGGGGTCGAGGTCGGCATCACGGACTTGCAGTCGCCGATCGACAGCCGAGGTGAACGGCGGGGCGCTAAAGGGGTATGGGAAAAAACCACTGACCGGATTCACGTCGGATCGAGGCCCCATGTTGGATTGAAAACCATTGAGAAACCGACCGTAGACATCAGAACACCCAACGCCAAGCCGGTCGGGGGTTTGGTTGCGCGTGCAGCCGCCGGGGCCGCTACAGAAAGTATCCAAACCCGCCTCAAAGCCATGTTTCACCCATGCCATGCCGATTTGCTCGAATTGATCGTTCTTGAGGCGGTACATATTCTGCGAGATTACGGGGTGCTTGTTGGTGTTGGCGAACCAGTCAAGCAGGTCATCGCCAACATTGCAGGAGAGAGAGCCGTACGAAAAGGCAGTGATGTCGCCGACTCGCGCCCATCGATGGCCACCAAGAATGTCCCCGACGATAACGTCCGGGCCAATGGGGCCCGCCAAGGTCTTGCTCGCAGAAGGACGTTTTCTGTATGGCAATGCCTCGACAGGGCCATCCTGCGTCAACTCGGAATTGACTTCCAGCCTGCCGATTACGGGTAGGTCCAACGCATCAAGCCCCAGGCCCGCAGCGGAAAGTCCTGACAGACTAATGTCGGCGAGCAAGCGGAAAGACCCTGCAGATGTGTTTGATTCCTGAACCACAGGTGCAAGCGTGAAGAGTTGTCGACGAACACGGGTGGGGTCGGCCCAATCCAGAACTACCCAGCCCTCATCTTTCAGAAAACAAATGGCCGGACTAACAACTGCAATTCGTGATTCGTTGGACCCGATTAAGAACGCGCCGCGCGTGTGGATGCAGCCATCCGTTTGAATTTCTGCAGTGTTGCCTAACCGCAGAAACTCGAGGTCAGAGGAAGGTTCGACTTCGAGTTCAATCGAAGGTTCTTGGCCGTCAGATTCTCCTGTTGTGACAAATGAAAGGCCAACTTCAGAAAGCGCGTGTTGATCAAATTGCCAAGCTGCGTTTGCGCGACCAATGAACAGTGGAGACGAATTCTGAGTTGATTCAACCGTACCGTCACCTAGCGATCCGAAAGGGCGAACAAGTATGGCGAGTGCAAGAAGGGCGAAAACGAATAGTAGTCTCAAGGCGAAACGCATTGAGCTCGGTCCCCCACGGAAAGAGAAAGTTCTTCAGGTGATCCGAGAAGTGGCGCCGACTGAATGTACGGCCGATTAGTCGGACTACCGTAACTGTACCTACTATCGGACAAGGTCGATCCTCGGTTCGCCAGTCTGACGATTATAGCATTATCACGGGTAATTCACTAGATGGTGTTGCGGAGTTACATCGCTTCCGCAGTCTGCAGACATTATCAGACGTGGGATCCGGTGTTGCTTCTATAGATCAACTCGGCATGCGATTTGAATGCGCATCTCAGAATTGGCGAGACCCAAGTGACGATAGAGTGATAGGCTCAAACTGAGGAATATAGCTTATCGTCTCAACTGCAGTCGGTTCTATCCGTTTTCTTTTGCCGAATCGGAACCGTCGCCCGATGTGAATGCACAGGATGTAACCTGCGCCGTAGTTTGTTGCGAATCGAGCATCAGGGAGTTTTCGAAGTGAGTGAACCATCGAGTTCGCAACATATCATTCGTACCATCCGTCTTGATGACGACGCGATCGCCAAGCTGTTGGATGGTTTGGACGAGAACGACGCGGGTAGTCGCCAAAGCTCGTCGACTCAATCGTATCGATATCGCCTGAAAGGCTTGGTTGTTCGTATGCAACAGCCAGGCTCCACAGCTGTTTTGCAATTTGCCGCTCCCACTCGCAGCCTCAGCGAGGGGGCGATAACGATACTTCACGGTGGGTTCGTTCATCCAGGTACACGCGCACTGGTTCAGCTGATTACGGTACATGGCACTTGGAGTGATGTAGCAGGTGTTGTGACGAAATGTGATTTTGTTTCGAATAACATCCATCAAATCGACATCAAATTCGATAGTGCTATAGATCCGTCAGTTTACTGCGCCGACGCGGTCCACTCGCGCGTTTTGATCGCGGAGGACGATCCGTCCAATGCTCGATTGGTCAAGTTTCATCTTGAGCGTCTCAACGCATCCGTTGATCATGCCAAGAACGGCGAAGAAGCTGCTGAAATGGCCATGGCTAATTCATACGACATGGTCCTAATGGATATCGATATGCCCGTATTAGATGGGTTGGAAGCCACCAAGTTGCTTCGAGAAAAAGGATATACGGGAATGATTGTTGCAGCGACAGGGCTGTCTACGCCGGAGGATGAGAAGCGTTGCCTCGATGCTGGATGCGATCGATACCTTCCCAAGCCGTTCGTTCGAGAAGACCTCGAAAAGCTCGTCCAGTCACTCAGAGAGGAACCACTATTCAGCACACTGGCAGATGACCCGGTCATGGCGGAAATCATTGATGAGTTTCTTCACGATCTACCCACGAAGATACGGGCTATCGAACATGCAGTTGTTGATAGCAATCTTGCAGATCTCGAACTGCATGCAAGAACATTGAAGTCGCAAGGGACAGGTTTCGGCTTCGAGGTCATCACGGAAGTCGCAGCCAAGATCGAATCGACAATCAAAGCGCAACAGGACTTAGACGCAGTACGTTCTGATGTGGACAGGCTTGTCAAACTGTGCATGCAAGCGCGAAGTTGTACCAAAGCGGCATCTTAGGCACGTCTTGACTATGTAATTCAAATAGTTCAGCGGACGCTCTCGCAATCGTTGCCGCTATCTTTCCTAGCTCAGCTTGCATTCTTACGCAAGATATTACTTATCGCTCGATCGAGAATCGCATGCGTGCGAGTTTCTCTTCTTTACGTTTAGCGATTCGATAACCGTTGACAGACCGAGCAAGTCATCTTTGCTTTGCGTTGCGGAGGCATCAGTCGCGATATTGGCGAGGTTTATCAAGTTGCTCACGCTGGTCGAATTCGCGGGTTGGCGGACATCAATCGTCAATGGTTCAAACTCTATTGGGGAAATTGGCGCTCCAATGTCCTCAATCATCAGGGTGCGTTGTGGATCATGGTCGAAATCGATCCTAAAAACGCCGCGAGCGTTACTCGAGACTTCAAAGACCACCGTGCCACAATAGTATTCCTTTCCGTCCTGTTTTGAGAGAGGGCCGGGTCGATTGACCTTGATGCTGAGCCAGCGGTAGCCGGGCGAATGATAGTCGGTGATTGGAACGACTGCTTCATCTAGATGGATGTACTTGGGATGCCTGATGTCTAAGAATGCATTGTCCTTGTTTTCAAGGTTGGCTTTCATGTTTTCTTCATAGCTCGCTGGTTCGACAAACCCCTTCGGGGCGCTACTGAAGCTCGTTTCATCTAATTGAGTTTGGGTTCCAGTCAGTCTTTCTCCATTTGGCGACCAATCCCGAACGTAATGTTCTACGGTCAATAGGTCGCCCGGGAATGCGATCACGCTACCTTCTGGGTCGCCAGGTACAGCGCAGCCGTTGATTTCCGTCACCTTTAGCGAATAGGTTGGTTTCGGAGAGGCTGAAGCGTAATTGGCTGAACTTAATACGAGTAAAACGGCTAAGGCTGCGTTGATTCGGTTCATTATTGGTTTTCTCCTGCCGATACCTCTTCTCGCGCCATGGCGCAGACATCTACGGATTTCGACACGCCTGCAGTCAGACTGCGACATGTCTGGAAAACTGCGAAACGAGCGCGGCATTGTAATGGAACTACTTGATTGTGTGAACAGTCACATTGGCGCAACTGGCCTTGGACTAGGAGCGAAGTTGTGATGCCTCCATCAGTTGCAGGAAGGCTGATTGCTTCGCCAAAGGCTGCGCATCTCCGGTTCCAGTAAGAATCGTCGCTTCTTGTTACGGGCAAGGCACGGGGCACCCTGTCTCCGCAAATGTCTGCCCATTGAACGCGAGGACGCACCGTAGGACGTCATTGCCGTTAATCCGATTGTTCGGCTCGCAAGGTTCAATGTCCATCGCCTCAAACGAGACGCCAAGTCCGAAATTGCCCAGGAAGCCATTAACTTGGAAGAGGATGTCGTTGCCATTTACGGTGCCGTTGCAATCCACGTCGCAATGTTGGCATGTGTCGGCGGAACCCGGTGCGGTGGTAAAGCTCCCACATTCAGCGCTGATCTCGTATGTGCTACTCGGAACCATGTCGATACCCTTGATCGTCACGGAATTCCAATCGTCAATGAGTTGCGTTGCAGGAGCGGCACCAAGTGAGCCGTCGAACTGAACGAACTTGTCCAGGCATGTCCATGTTGGAGAGGTCAAGCGAAGGGCGATCGGCCCCGGTGATCCCGCAGGCCCCGGCGTTACAGCAATCGAACGAGGTCCGTCCTGAACGGCAACAGGCGTTTGTGCGATGGGGGTTCCTGCGCAAGCTCCCGTGGTGCAAATATCCATGCCGGTACACACATCGGTATCATCGCAAGCGGTCCCGGTAGGCTCAAAATTGGCATCGCACAAGCCTTGTCCGTCACAGATGTCGGGATTGTTACATTGGTCGTTGAATGGATCGCCGCAGGGAAACCCAAATGGTTCGAAGTTGTCCAGGCAGCTCGCCATGCCGTCGCAGGTGTCAGGGTGATCGCACTCGGAATCGGTGGGGTCGCCGCAGGGGGTCCCAGCGGATAGGGGAGGGTGATCGCAAACACCCGCCAGGCAGGAGTCTGACGTGCAGTCATTGGTGTCATCTGTGCAAAGTGTTCCATCAGGCTTGGGGTTTGTTTCGCAGGTTCCGTTGCCATCGCATGCGTCGGGGCTGTCACATTCTGTGTCGCCCGGGTTCCCACATGCAGCTCCTTCAGGCCTTAAGGACCAGTCTGAAGTGGAAAGTGCGGGGTTGCATGCCTCGCAGTCGTTGGATGGGTTGATGTCTCCGTCTGCGAAGCAAACATTGTTAATTACGCAGTCGTTCACAGTAGAGACGTTAAGAATGACTAGACCGGTGTTGTCTTCGAACCCCGCCACTCGAATCAGATAGTCCATTCCTGCCGTCGCCGTAAATGTTAGTGCTGCCTGTAGGTTGATTCCGCTGTCATCGTCACAAGCGATTTCCACGCCGCCAGCGCCTGGGCAGGCGTCAAACACGTTGAGGACGGGATCGTTGGAAGGCGTCAGGACGCTACCCGTTGTGCTTAGGAAGACGTCGCCGTTGCAGGAGGCTGAATAGACAAACCAGACATCGTTATTCGAGTTGGGCTGGCAAGATGCTTCCCCGTCATCAGGGCCGCCATTATCGTTTCCACTCGTAGTGGCGCCCTCTGCCGCGGGAATGGCAAAATCGCAATCATCGTTGCATTCGGGATCTACCGTTCCGGCGCAAAGCCCCACACCGTCGCAAGTGTCAATGCCGATGCCTGGCCTACCCGTCCCAGTGCAAGGATCGCCATCGTCGCAGGTGTTCCCCAATGCGAGGAACGTCCAGTCGGTGGTCGATACGGAAGAGTCGCATACCTGGCAATCGTTGGCGGGATTGAGTTGTCCGTTGGCGAAACACTGTCCGAGTATTACGCAGTTCCCTGCATCGAGAGTGCTTTCGCACTGGCTCAGAGCCTCATTGCAAGTGTCCGTAGTGCACGGTAATCCATCGCCGCAATCTTTGGCGGCACCACCACCGCAGGTGCCGGCACTGCAATCTTCACCTTCGTTGCAGAATAGACCGTCATCGCAGGTCGTGCCGTCGGGCAAATCATTTGACAAGCATGTACCCGCCCCGTCGCAGCTGTCAGGGCTTGTACAGTCTGTCGTGCTGCTATCACCGCATGGAGTTCCGTTTGACGACAAATTGGGAAGGCATGTGCCTGCTCCGTCGCATGTGTCAAAAGCATTGCACTCTACATCGGTAGGATCTCCGCATGCCGTTCCAGGGGCGCGAAGGTTGTTTACGCAAGCTCCCGTGCCGTTGCAAGTGTCCGGTGCGTCGCATTCCGTCGTGGTTTGATCGCCGCAGGATGTGCCCATGAGTGTGAAATCGTGAGTTACGATCCCGGTAACTGGATCACATACGTCGTCTGTACATTCGTTGGTGTCGTCGATCTGGGTAAGCCCCCCCGTCGGGCCGACGTTCGGGTCACAGCAGAAAACAGCACCGTTGAAATTGGGGGCATTTGTGCAAGTGTTTGTTTGTGAATTGCAGGCGTCGTCGGTACATGCGTTTCCATCATCGCAGTCAAGTTGTGTTTGGCATGCAATGGTAATTGTTGCCGGGATGAGGTTGAGTGGTGTGATGGTGGATGCACCGGAGTCCAGGAGGAAAGTGACAAGCTGGTCGGACAGGATGTCGAGGGTATACGTTCCCTGTGCAGCTGCGGGTACGTTGACGATGAGT
>JAJDEA010000097.1 GCA_029260035.1 Phycisphaerae bacterium | reverse complement strand
TAAACCGCCCTTCCGTGACGGCAACACCCAGCTTATCGATAGTCATGCCAATCTGAATTCCGCCAGAGGATGTATCCCAGAGTGAGAAGCTCATGTCATAGGGCCCAGCAGCGGGACCACCATTGTCCTTCAACTCTCCCTGGTAGGTGAAAATGGTATCAGGAACAGGCACCGCTACGGCGCTTCGCGTACCGATCGCGGCCAGGAATACGAATGTCGCCGCGCAGGCGGAAACCCTATAGCTCTTGATTTGCAGCATTCTTTGAAACCTCCTTTGGGACGGAACATGCCGTCTAAGAAGGTCCGCGACATCAGCATGCACATTTCCTATCGAATTCCAAAAAAAATTCGCGAAATATTTTGCAGGAATGATCTGACGATGGTGGGTAGGTGATACTATAAGCCCACGGCGGGCTTAGCATTCAGCCTCTAAGCGCTCATGAAGCCAAGCCCGGGCGAAGTACCAATCTGCCTCGACCGTCTTCTGCGCGATGCCTAGTTCTTCTGCGGATTCCCTTGCGGTCATGCCTCCGAAAAACCGCAACTCGACGACGCGAGCCTTGCGATTATCAAACTGAGCCAGGTCGCTCAGCGCCTCATCCAGCGCAAGCACATCCACATCCCTGGCAAGTTCGAAGGCGACGTTCGTTGTAAGGCCGACGCGATCCCCCGCGCGCTTTTGACGACCTCGGCGACGGGCATGATCGACTAGCACCTGACGCATCGCGTTCGACGCGACAGCCCGGAAGTGTGTCGCGCTCTTCCACTCGTCTCGATTGGCTACCTTCAGGTACGCTTCGTGAACGAGCGCCGTCGGCTGCAACGTGTGGTCGACACGCTCTCGCCGAAGGTACTCGCCGGCGATCCGATGTAGATCGTCGTACACCTGACCGGCAAGTTCGGGGACGTTCTCCCGTGAGGATGAATGTTCTTCTGACATACCTGACGTATTGTCAGAGGCGAGCACAAGTCAGTCAACCGAAGATGGAGCCGATGTTTACGATCCGCCCGCGCAACGGGCCAGAGGGCACGGCAGCGTCTCTCATGTTAAGTTTTTGCTAATGTTCTCTATGAGTCTCGCATTGAAGCATCTGCTTGAGCCTCATTGCCTCTGGTAGAATGATAACCGCCTATTCTGAAGAGGACAGTTCGATAGCGCGCCACGCTTGGGCTTCTTTGGCATACTTCGTTCCGGGTTCTGACGCTGCCCAGGACTCGTAAAGATTGACAACGCGTTGGAGACACTCTCTTGTCGTTCTGTGTCCGTCACCTTTCTGTTGTTTGACCTGGTTGTAGCCTGCAAGAAGAAGCGGCTCAGCTTCGACGAATCGCTCCAAGGCTGTCATGCAGGCCCCCAGATTCGACCGCGCGGAGGCAATTTTCCAATGTCCCTCGGGGAAAAGACCTTCGCGAATGGCGATTGCTTCCTGCAGGTGACTCTCGGCGCCAGCCGCATCACCACCGTTTATTAGAGCTCCACCCAAGCCGATCAACGATGAAGATAATTGGGCGTGTTCATTCCCTAATGTTTTTCGCATCATGCTTGCCGATTCGCGATGATACTGAACTGCTTCTTTGGCATTGCCAATTTCCATCATAAGATCGCCAATGCTTCGCAAGGTAACGGCTATATCCGGATGGGCGTCTTGATGTAGTTCTCGGCGAATGGCCAACGACTCTCGAAACAGTTTTTCAGACTCGTCGTAATTCTTCAGGTCCTGCAACTCGCGAGCCAGATTATTCAAGCCCAACGCCAAGTCAGGATGAACATCTCCCAAAAGCTTGCGTTGTATCTCTACAACCTCCCGCAGATAGACGACAGCCTGCTCCGTGTCGCCCTGGTTTGAAGTAATGATCGCCAGGTTGTTAAGGCCCATTGCGGTTTGACTGTGTACACGTCCGTACACCCGCATGTTCATTTCAAGCGACTCGCGAAAGAACTCAATGGCCGCGTTCTCATCTCCCTTGTAGTACTTCAACGTACCCAGGTCATTGAGACTCAGCGCTACGTCCGGGTGGTCACCTTTGGCGTAAGCACGCCGAACAGCCAGCGCCTCGCGGTAATGCGCCTCGGATTCGTCATACGATCCTTTTGCCTGATGGATTCTGGCCAAGCTGTTTAGCGCGGACGCGAGAATCGGATGAGCATCACCGTAGACCGTTCGGTGAATAGCTACGGCCTCGCGCATATAAGGCAAAGCCTCGTCATACCGCCCCTGCTTAAAATAGAACCAACCGAGCCTCTGTGACCTGTGCGCGAAAGACGGATGCCCTTCACCATAAATACGGCGGCCCGCTTCGATGTTCTCGCGGAATATTTTTTCCGCAGTGTCTACATCGCCCTTGTGATACACAATCTCCGCCAGTTGGCTCTGGGCTGCCAAGAAGCTTTCATGGTCGTCGCCGTGAATCTCGCGGATTATGGTCAAGGCATCGCGTACAGGTCTCTCCGCGTCCTGGTATTTACCATTCAATACTAGCACGCGACCCAGTCGAATCTCTGTCGATGCGATTTCTTCATACGAGTCGCCATACAGTTCACGCAGCATGGCCAGCGCTTCCTCAAACTTCGCCGCTGCACCTTGATAATCCCCTTGTTCTTCCAAAAGCATACCCAAGTCGACGATGCTCGAAGCCAAATCGGCGTGAGGCGATTTCAGCCTTTCTTGTCGAATCTGCATTGCGCTTTTTAGTTGTTGTTCAGCTTCGTTTAGCTTGCCAATCGATAGATAGGTTCGGCCTATCGTCGCGCGTACAGCCGCCTCTACTTGTGGCTGATTGGAAAATGCTGAATCAATCTCAGTGGACGCACGGTCAAGCATTTCTCGCACGGTCATTTCTCGGCCAAGCGTAGCTTCGGGGTCCGCGGATGCCAGCGCCTCTGTCAGGAAGTTTGTAACCGCCTCGGCTTGGGCGCGGTCTTGGACGGCTCGCCCCTCGGCAGCCACCGCGCGGTTACGCTCCCCCTCTGCGATCACACGTTCCGCCTGGGCTTGCCGATTGGCATTGGTCGCCCGAACCATTTGTGAGGTTGTCGCGACAACGCCAATGATGAGCGTAATAAAAGTGGCTACAATTCCGCCGACAAGGGCTCTGTTGCGACGAGCGAATCGGCTCAATTGATACAACGTCGTCGCGGGGCGAGCGACAATTGGTTGATAGCTAAGAAAACGTCGAATGTCAGCCGCAAGATCAGACGCTGATTGATACCGATCCTCCGGGCGCTTTTGCAATGATTTGAGTACAATCGTATTCATGTCGCCGCGAAGCGAACGACTTACTAATGTCAGCGATTTGGGTTCAGACTCCTCGATCACGCGAATGGCACTTGCAATCTTACCCTTGCCGAGTTGATAAGGTAGTTGCTCGGCCAGCAGCTCATACAAAATAACGCCGAGCGCATACACATCGGAACGCGTATCGAGACGATCCGTAGAGGCATCCACCTGTTCCGGACTCATATAGGCGAGCGTACCAACAAGCTGGCCTGGGGTTGTGTACATCGTCGCCTGCAAGTCTGCATCGGTCGCGCGAGCAACGCCGAAGTCCAAAATCTTCGTCGTGCCATTCGATGTCACCAAAATGTTTGCGGGCTTTAGATCGCGGTGAATCACCCCCTTTTGATGAGCGTGATGAACGGCGTCGCAAATCGCGGTGAATAGTTGAAGTCGCGCCTTGATCGATGGCTGAGTTTGCCCAACGAAGGCATCCAACGAGTCGCCATCCACCAACTCCATGGCGAAGTAAGGCCTTTCGCCACTACCGACATCCCAGGTGCCGACCTCATAGATCTGGGCAATGCCCGGGTGCTGAAGACGTGCGAGAACGCTGGTTTCAAACTCGAATCGCCGTCGCAACTCTTCCGAATTCAACCCGGCGTGCATCATTTTCAATGCAACCTGGCGACTGGGTTGATCCTGCTCTGCGCGATATACGACACCCATTCCGCCGCGACCGAGACGGTCGAGAATTCGAAAATGGCCGATGCGTTCCGGGATCGGCTCTTCGGTCAAATTCGCAGGCCGAATCGGATCGTCCAAGACACCACAACTATCATGATGGCCCAAGAGGGCAACCACCTTGGAGCGCAGCCCCGGCTCATCGGCGCACGCCTTATCGAGATAAACATTGCGCGCTCTCGTTTCAAGCTCGCGGGCATCCTCGAAAATCGCCGCTAGTTTTTGGAATCTTTCCTGGCTCATTCGTCCATCTATTGTGACACACCTGCGCAACGAATGCGACTTTTCCTAAGAAGCGAGCCCTTTGTCAACGCTGGTTAGACGTTATGCGAGGTTGCGATGCGCGCAAGATCGAACTTACCGGCTACGAATCACATCACAGCAGCAAACTCATCACGGCGTTATGGCAGCATAAAAGATTTCGTAATCATCCTGATCGACGTCACCATCCATATCAAGGTCCGCATCGACGCCCGCTGCACAGCCCGCCGAGGGTGCCTGACCGGCGCCAGCATAACAGGATAAAAATAGTGCATAGTCCTTCAAGTCGACCAAGCCGTCGCCGTTGAGGTCGGGCGAGGGCGAAGACATGATTTGCTGAATGGTCACATCGGTCGCGTTGTAGACGACAGCGTAGTGGCTTGGAATCGTCAGAGTGTCAAACGTCCCGGTCACGGAAGCCGCGGTCAAAATGACAAGGGTGTCGCCAGACAGTGGCGTGAATCCAGCGAGGTCGGTGATAAGAAGTTCGCCAGCCAGTGACGCCGTACCAGAAACGGTGAGCACGTCGAATTCACCTGCATTGGTTCCGCCGATCTCGATGTCGAGTGTTGCGCCAGCACCTTGCGTGTAGTCGCCCATGATTGTCAACTCACCAGCGGACAACCCGGGAGCGGTGACACCACCATTATTCGCGACATTCGCGCTGATCATTCCAATACCCATGAGCATCCCGCCGTCGATCGTCATCGGAGCATTGGGTAAGACCATCAGGAAATCCCCGCCGCTAAGAATGGTCTGCCCGGCTGTTTGCGTATAACTACTCTGTTGCATGTTCATCCGGTTGGTCTGAATATCGACCGTTCCGGTGTTAACGAAATTATGGAATAGAAAATCACTTGAGACGTTACCTGACGACCTTAGAAACATGCCCTGATTCAGAAATTCGCCACCGGAAAGACTTGTATCGTCTCCTTGCATATCGAACACGCCTGTGGCGAGATTGGTAATTCGCCTCCCCGAGCCCATTGAAAAACCACCAAGCATGGTGAAATTTCCGGCGTTGTTCACATGCCTGCTCATGGTTCGCGCACTGCTTGTCACATTCACGACAGAAGAACCATTGAGTGTCACAGTTCCGCCGGGAAAGAAGTTCCCTCCCGTCCAGACAAACGAATTGGCTACATTGATCGGACTAGAGCCCATGACCGTGCCTTTGAGGTTTGTTAAGGTATTGACATTAACAGGCTGACCAGTGTTAAAATTCGCGGTAATGCCACCCTGTCCTGTGTTGAATGTAATGGTATCAAAGACAATCGGTGCGTTGGTTGGCGCCTCAAAGACAACCTGCCCGGGATTCACGATCAGATCTGTTCCATAATTGATAATGTTCGCTACATTGGTAAAAGTATTTGGCCCACTATCAATGGTCATGACGCCGCTGATGTCCACTGTGCCGCGGAAAAAGCTATTGAAACCAGTTAGGCTGACATCGTCGGCCATGAGACTCGATGTTGGAAGAAAATCAGTTCCAGACCCGAACTGCATCAGTGTCCCTGGATCACCACGAACAACACCGTCATAGGTCCCTCCTCCGGAGAGACTCAGCGTGCCAGTTTGGTTATGTATCAAGCCGCTATTGTTCATCTGAGCACTGATTGAGATAGCACCGGTTCCAGATGACCGCAGTATGGTCCCGAAGTTGTTAAACGTGCCAGCACCTATGCCTCCGTTGTTGAATTGAAGGTTGAATACCGCAGGGTTGATGTTGTTGACAACGCCTGAACCTGACATTCCGAATCCAGCATTGACCATAGCTTGGTCGGTAATGTTGAGCGTTCTTGCCAGGCTTCGGCTGCTACTTGTCGCTTTGATGACAGCTGGACCATTGGCGGTTATAGCTCCACCAGCTGCAATATTTCCGTTCGTCCAACTAAAAGCGCCGCTGACGTTGATTGGACTACTGCCATAGATAAAGCCCTTGTTGAGATCAAACTGACCAGCATTTACAGGCTGCCCGGTGTCGAAGTAGACGCTAAGACCGCCCTGAGAGGCTGGTCCTAGGGAGACAGTGTCGAATGCGATGGGTGCGCCAATCGGTGCAAGAAATCGGTGCGTGCCATTGGTGCCAATAAGGTGTGCACCGTAGCTAACGATGTTAGCTTCTGGTTGGAAAGTCCAGTTTCCGTTAAAGATTTCCAGGGTATCGGTGATGTTCACCATACCTCGAATGTTTCCTGTTCCTCCGGAAAGCTCAAGATTATCAACGACTATGCTTGATGTTGCGAGTAATTCGCTAGTATCACCACCATTGCCATGTAATCTCATATTCGTACCAAGGTCGCCGAGTAATTGACCCGTGTGTGTGCCACCGCGAGTAAGTACAAGCTCATCGACTTGAGTACGGATGACACCAGAGTTATTGACTGGTGACATAACTGATACACTGCCATCTGTCGCTGAGCTATTTAGTGTTCCTTCTACATTGATCAGCCCGCTTCCGCCGTCAAAAATGGCTGACCCTCCAGTATAGGTATAGGTTGCCGATGGCCCGATGGTAACATTCGCGCCGCTTGTTAGGGTCAGACGAGGTCCATCGGAGACACCCTGCCCGCCAGTAAGTTTGAGTTCGCCACCGATGATGTTTGCGGATGATTGTGTAAGATCAAAGCCACCGTTGACTTCGGTTACGCCAGGGCCATTGATTCGACCACTGCTCAATGTGAATAGTCCATCTATATAAAAGCGGTCGTCCACGATTAGGTTGGTTGAAGTACCTGACATGGAGAAATCGCCCAGCACGAACGAATTTACTACTAATCGTAGATCAGGCGAAGGAGAATTAGAAGCAATTGAAACATTTGCTCTGGATGACATTGACGTCAAAAGCGTGTCATCTTCTTGGTAGGTGACCGGAGCATTTTGAGCATTGACGGGGATGCAAACAATGTCGCCAAATACAGGAATTGTCATTTCAACCCAATTGCCTCCATCGCCCCAATCGGAACTTACGGTTCCAGCCCAATGCTTCATTGCCTGACATTCATCGGGCACGCCATCAATATCACAATCTTCACTAAACCCATCCACAATATCACAGCCGTCTGGGACGAGGTTGCCGTTGCAATCTTCTTGGGTGCCACATCCGAGCACGCTACACGCATTGGGAGGCATACCCGCGACGCATTTTCCTGAAAAATCCAACTCCGACCCATCACAGGTAAAATCGCAAACATCTAAAATGCCATTCCCATTGCACTCATTAATCTCAAATGGACCGAAAACCTGATGTGGCCCCCACATGCCACCGCAATCCTGCGCTCGAATGCCGAAGTAATACTGACCAAGGCCATAATGTTCCAGGTTCGCGGTTGGCAGACATCCACTAAAGTCAACCAGATTTGCAGTCATGTCCGGCACAGCCATCGTAGGATCGGCAACCCATGTATAGCTATATGCGCAGGCTCCAGAGACATCGTCGGTTGGCGGCTCCCATTCGATCGCAACGCAGGAACTTCTTCCACCTATGCCGATCGGATGCGTTGAAGAGTCAAGAACGGTCACCGCGTCTGGCGGCAGCGTATCGGCGGGGTAAAGCCCCGCCACGAGCACGGGATCGATATTCACAGCCGTTTTCCAGAACGCTGTCCGATGCTGGGGAAAGTTGTTGTAAAATTGATTGACGAAATCCTGCAAGCTTTGTGGAGGTGATCCTCCCGAAACGATGCTGAATATTTCGCCAACACCCAAGCAAAGTGAGTCGAAGATGCCATCGCTATTGTGGTCATCCTGCAATCCTATGCCATTTATCGCTACGCCGTCTTCGATGTCGCGGAGAAGTGCACCGACAAAGGTCTCCGTAATCAAGACATTGGAGCCACCATATAGCAATTGGTCCTGACAACAGCTCTGCGGTGTCTCCTGACTCCTACCGCAGGCAGAAAGTGCTACCCAAGGCGACCCATCTGAGAGCTGATATTCCTGCTCCCACGATCGAATGATCGCGTCAGCCATCCAACTTGGAAACCCTTCAAGCCAAGCATCCGCGGGGTTTTCCGGACAACCTCCACAATGGCCAACATTTTCGCAAGCTGTACCGGAGGTACACGCCGTATTCCCATCGCAGAACCCGTTGCAGTAGTTCGGGGGTTGGCTGAATGATTCATTTTCCATGTAATGATGACCGTATTCGTGGATGTGCGTGCCTTCGTTCCACTGACGACTGGGACTTATGTTGATCTCCGGCTCAGTGCTGTCATAGAAAGCATTAGTTCCCCATGGCCAAAGTACATCCACTTCGGGAAGGTTCGCGATACCGCGGTCGTTCAAAAAACGGTGCGCTCGGGTAATGCTGTTGTGCATATGTAGCGCAGGCATCTGGGCACTGTTGGCTGGCATGTGAGTACCGAAATCATGGGACGTTCCGCCCCAGTCGGCGATAACATTGGCGCTATTATCCCACGTCCAATCGCCTTCAAAAATATCATCGCCGTCCTGCACATTGACGACACCCGTATCGCACTCATAACGAAGATAGATATCCGGCGTGTCGCAGCCGACGCTACACCCAATGTCGCAGTCATCCCAGGAAATCATACCTGAATCAAAAGTGCCATCAGGATTGGTAAAACCGGACCAGATCACCTCGTCAAAAACGGGGTCCTCATCGACGACTTCAACTTTGATGCCATCAACACCCTCCAACGTGAAACTTGTCGGATTATTGCAGGTATTGTCGATGGCGCTGGGACGTTCGTAGACGATTCGCCCCTGAAAGCGCAGCGTCTGGCAACCGAGCAGTGCTTCTGAACCTGCTGCACTACTTGCATCCGCTGACGCTAGGGGAGCAGGTGACGATATCTCCGTCAGGCTGGTCGCCGGCGTTAGCTGACGCAATCGGTTTCCCATAAGTCGGCGTGCGAAAATCTCCGACCCCACCGACAGCGAACGCGTTACCCG
Source organism: Phycisphaerae bacterium (assembly GCA_029260035.1). Classification (GTDB taxonomy): domain Bacteria; phylum Planctomycetota; class Phycisphaerae; order UBA1845; family UBA1845; genus OFTM303. The sequence goes on along the minus strand of JAJDEA010000097.1, from coordinate 2,987 downwards.
TTGGCCATCAAAACTCATCGTCAACGAGAGGCGCGAGTCGGCATTTGTAGGAATCGCGCGAAACGGCACTCTGAAGACACCAACATCCACCTGCTGCGGCCCCGGCGCGACGTCGAGTTCAATAACATTCCATCCTTCGCCGGAAAGACTGATCCCGGATAGGGTTCCCGGCTTACGAACATCAATGGTAAACACGCCCCGGTATTCCACGCCATCTACCGCTGGAAGTATGGCAGGGATCATGCTGATCTTTGCCGGAGGCCCAACATCGGCGCTGGCTTGAGATGCTGCCAAAGATAAGTAAATCCCCGTGAATAGGACCGTCGCCACAAAGGTGCGCGTTGATGCTGCCTTCATCTTCTCTCTCCAAAAAATCTTGACGCGCCAACCTAGCGCACAACGGCCTGCGCAAACACGCGCATGGACTCAGACTACAGACGGCAATCTGCCGCCTATGAACGTCCGCGACGTCCGCGCGCATTTTTCCTATTAAATTCTGAAAAATATCGCAGGCAGGACATTGGTAGGAGTTTTGACTATAGCCCAGCGGGTTACACTCAGAGACGAGGATCGCTGATTAAAGGTCAGGAATCAGGTTTTCAATGCCACAGAGGGTTAGGCACCTTCATGCGAACATTAACCCAACAAACTAACTCTACCGGTGGATCAAGATACGGGGAGAAGGTCATAGACTTCGTCCATCAACCCCGGCGCGGGGCTGTGGCTCATCAGTCGGCGTGACGTCAAACCAACGTCTGAGTTGCCAAACAGTGGATTGCTTGCACGGATAGAGCCGCCTGAGTATTGTACCCCCTGCATGAGTGTGTCGAGTCGGCGACGCAAATGACGGGTTCGTGACCGCGATTAACTCCCACGGCGACCGAATTGATCGAAGATGCGTCTTGCCATGAAAGGCTGAACGAAGAGGCGTTCTAATCATGGGCAGCGAAACTCCACGCAAAAACGACGACTTGCCCGCTGACGCGTCAAACGGCCCAATGAGACCAGACGGCGAAACAGAATCCGTCGACCGACCAACCGATCTCGAATGGGTCGATGTTACGCAAACCTCTGATGATTCTTCGCCACACGCCAAAGTTGCCAAGCACTATCCCAAGATCGATGGATACAAAATCAAGGGCGTCTTGGGGCAGGGTGGCATGGGAATCGTGTATCGCGCTGTTCAAACGAAGCTCGATCGAATCGTCGCGCTCAAGGTCTTGCCAGCCATAGTTGGCTCCGCAAGCCCCGACGCCGTAGCACGTTTCAAGAGAGAAGCCACTTCCGCCGCTCGTCTTCATCATACTCACATTGTTCCGATCTATGACTTCGGCGAGTCGCGCGATGCCTACTATTATGCGATGGAATTGGTCGTCGGACAGCCGCTTAATGTACTTATCCGTAGATTTGCGGATGCGAATGCCCCATCGGCGTCACCTACACGTCTTGCTGAGTTAGTCGTAACATCCGGCGCGGATGAATCTGCCGTCGAAACGACAGATTCACCGTCAACAGGCAGTTCGCACAATACATCGGGAACGCTAACGGTTTCATCATCCGGCAGACGGAAACCTTACTACCAACAAATTGCTCGGTGGATGTCCGACGCAGCGGACGCACTACACTATGCGCATTTGGCAGGGATCGTTCATCGCGACATCAAGCCAGCTAACCTTATCTTGTCGACTGACGGGCGCATCATGGTTGCGGACTTTGGGTTGGCTAAGAATGAGGATGACCATTCGGTTACGATGACCGGGGCGCTGGTCGGAACGCTTCGTTATCTAAGCCCGGAACAAGCGATGGCCAAGCGGGTCAAGGTCGATCATCGAACGGATGTTTACTCTCTTGGGGCCACGATGTACGAATTGCTATCGTTTCGGCCCGTTTTTCCGGGAAGAGATGATAAGGAACTCCTCGGTGCAATCATCGCGCAAGAACCGGATCGCCTTCGTAAGATCAACTCTCAGATTCCACATGAACTTGAAACGATTTGCCTGAAGTGCCTGGAGAAGAGTCCAAGATCAAGATACGACACGGCGCGGGCACTCTCCGAAGACTTGCGCAGATTCTTGCAGGACATACCGATCAAAGCCAAGCCACCGGGGCCGGTGGACCGAGTGGCCAAGTTCATCAAACGGAGAAAAGCTGTTGTCATGGGTGCTGGCGCGCTGGTGTTGGCTGTTTTCTTGATTGCTTCATTGGCGTCGTTGAAGGAAACCAGAACAAGTGAGCGTGCAGAAACACTTAAAGCTCTGATTGAGGGTGCAGCCGCAGATGTTTCACAAGGAGAATGGGAGAATGCCGAGGCATTACTTCGTGAGGCAATCCGATTGGACCCGAACAACAAGAGCGCCCTCATGAATTTCGTCTGGATGAGGTTCAGCTATGACAAGGAAAAACCCGGCCTCTTAAATGACAGAGATTTCTCGGAGATGGAGTCTTACTGTGAGCGGGTGCTGGAGCAGGATCCATCCTACAAGTTTGCTTTGAATAATCTATCAATCATTCTGAAGATTCGTGGCCGCGTCAGCGAGGCGATCAGCGTAGCGACGCGATTGGTCGAGGCGCACCCTGATTACATTGCGGGATATACCAATCTCGGCGCGTACTACGCTATTGACGGAGACCTTGAAAACTGTAGCCGGTTTCTGACCAAGGCTTGTATCCTTGCAAAAGAACAAAAAGTGACATCCAAAGACGTTGGCGTTACGGCGTTTCGGAATCTGGCAGCTTTGGAACTTTACCAAGGAAACCCCGAGGCGAAGTATACGATTAGAAACGCGCTTGAAGTAGAAGCGACGGATGATGCCCCCAGTTGGGTACTCAAAGCACGCATGCAGTTGGAGCTTGAAGGGGCCATTGACTACGTCGAAGCGCTCGAGGACGTTAATCACGCTGAACGGAAAAATACGCTGGACCCAAAGACGAAACGTGTCCGCGCCATGGCATATCTACGCAATAAGATGTTCGACCGTGCGATCCAT
>JAJDEA010000096.1 GCA_029260035.1 Phycisphaerae bacterium | reverse complement strand
GTCTGAAGTGATGCTGTTCGGGGCACTTTTCTCGAGCTATGTGTTGCTTCGGGTCGGTGCGCCCGAGAGTGGCCCTGCCGCTTGGCCGGTCGGGCACGAAGAGACGCACCTGGATTGGCGAATCGGCGGGTTCAATACGCTCGTTCTTATTATCTCAAGCGTCACCATGGTATTGGCTTGGGCTGCGCTGAAGATGAATGATTTCTCGAAAGCGCGTAGAAACCTCATCATTACCTTTGTGTTGGCTGGCGTGTTTCTCGCGGTCAAACTCAAGTTTGAATACCTACCAAAATGGCATCACGGCTACCTGCCGTCTACCAATAATTTCTTTGCACTCTATTTCACCATGACTGGCTTACACGCCCTTCACATCATTGGCGGCATGGTGGTCATTGGGTATTTCATTGGACCAGGAAGTAAGCTTTGGCGTCAAGACCCTGAATACTTCACAAATCGCATCGAGTGTACGGGCCTGTATTGGCACTTTGTCGACCTGGTTTGGATCTTCCTGTTTCCCATTTTGTATCTGATGTAGGAGTTAGCGATGGCGGACGCGCACGCGGACATTAGCAAACATATCAAGTCGTATATCATGGTGTTTGTAGCATTGGCGGTCCTAACGGTCGTAACGGTTCTGGTCGCGCAGGTGCAAATGTCGCACGTCATGGGAATCGTAGTGGCACTGGCCATCGCAGCGTTCAAGGCGTCGCTGGTGGCCGCAATTTTCATGCACCTGAAATGGGAAAGGTCTGGCAACATCTGGTTCGTGCTGGTACTCTGTGCATTCTTCTTCGCAGTGCTGATATTGCTGCCAACAATTATTGAACATGACCATCCCGTCGGCACAACAATTGGAACTTGGGGGTAAGCAAGCCGTGTCCTTGAAAGCTTTTCACATTTTCTTTGTTCTCGTATCCACGCTTTTAAGTTTGGGGTTCGGTGCCTGGGCCATTCGCCTCTATCGAACAGACGAACAAATCGCATCGCTCGCTATTGGCGTCGTTTCGCTTGCTGGCGGCGTAGCGCTCATGGTCTATGGGCGATGGTTTCTCAAGAAACTACAATCGGTAAGCTACCTATGAACCGTGCCTTTCGATATTGCGCGTGTATAGTCGCGCTCCTGACAACTGCAATCGGCACACCTGCCTTGGGATGTGCGGTTTGTTTCGGGGATCCCGATTCGCTGATGGCTAAAGGCGCATTTGCTGGCGTGATGGTCCTCTTCCTTATCATAGGCTTTGTGCTGACCGGCGTAGCCGGGACCGCATTCTTTTGGCTTCACAGAAGTCGAAGGATAAGTCGTTGCGATGGGCTAGAAGGATCAGACTAAGGCCCCACTATGTCCTCGCCCACGACCGCTACCCCTTGCAGATTGGAATACCGACGAGGTTTGGCTATCGCGTCAACCGTTCTAGCCGTAGCGGTCTTTCCGCTGATTTTCGTCGGAGCGGGCGTAACAAGCCAGGACGCCGGAATGGCTTTCCCCGATTGGCCAACCTCCAACAATCATTTGGTCAACCCACCCAATTGGTTGCAGGAAAATGATAAACTCTGGGAACATGGCCATCGACTGATCGGCTGGCTGGTCGGCATGTTGGCCATTGTGGTTGCAGCGTTGTCATTGAAGGCTCAGAGCTACCGACGCTTACTTGGCATTTCCACTTTGTTGGCTATCATTGCACAGGGCGTTCTAGGTGGTCTTCGCGTTTGGGAAGTCTCGACGATCCTAGCCATGACACACGGCATTTTTGGGCAAATCTGCTTCTGCCTGACTTGCACGACGGCACTTGTAAACTCCAAAACCTGGACGTCCGTTGAAGATCGCCGCCCCGCGCAAGCTGTCGGCTTTCTCCAAAAGCTTTGCCTGGCTACAACAACTGCCGTGTTTCTTCAGCTCGCAACTGGAGCCGCGCTAAGGCACTTCTTGTCAAACCCCGCCACCATCGCCCACATTGTATGGGCTATTGTTGTAGCGATGCTTGTTGGGTGGGTGGCCATGTGGCTAATCGGCCAATACGACGGGCAGCACGCCATCGGAGCGCTGAGCCGGGTTTTGGCTTTTCTAATGGTGAGCCAGTTGTTTCTCGGCGGGTTCGCTTTTATCGTAGTCATTTTGGGAGTGGGCGCTTCCGAAACGTTGAGGTGGACTCTCCCTTCAGCACATGTGGCGGTTGGTGCACTTCTCTTGGTCTGCACCTGGCTTATCACACTCTGCACGTTCCGGATGCTCGAAGAATCTAAAGCCAGGAATGAATCCATTGCAACACCAGTGGTAGCGACATGAGCGACATAATCGAACTTAACGAAACAGTCGCAATCGCCTCAGACTCGCGCCTATCGGCATACTTGGAATTAACCAAACCTCGCATCGCCAGTCTTGTATTGGTCGCGACTGCGGCGGGGTTCTATTTGGCATGGCCAATCGGTTCTGACTTGTCGATTTTACCCCTCCTGCTGCACGCGATCATCGGCACCGCGCTGGTCGCCAGTGGCGCAAACGCCTGCAATCAATTCCTGGAAGCAGGCAGTGACGCGAAAATGACCCGCACAGCTGGCCGCCCCATTCCTTCCGGCAGATTGTCGCCATCGGAAGTTCGTCTTTTTGGTGGAGGTTTGGCTGTCGTCGGCGCCGTGTACTTAGCCGTCTTTACAAATCCACTCGCTTGCGCACTCGCGATCTCGTCTTTCTTGGCCTATGTATTCGTATACACGCCATTGAAACGTGTCAGTTCGATTTGCGTTTTCGTAGGCGCCATCCCTGGCGCGCTTCCTCCTGTAATTGGGTGGGCAGCAGCCACGGGTTCCGTTTCGCTCGAAGCCTGGATTCTTTTCGGTATCGTTTTCGTCTGGCAGCTCCCGCATGTTGCAGCTATCGCTTACCTTCACCGAGAAGACTATCGACGGGCGGGGACAGCCATGATTCCCGTCATCGACGAATCAGGGCTTTGGACAGACTTTCATGTGATAACTCACTCTATCGGATTGCTCGCGGTCAGTTTGTTTCCAACTTTCCATGGCTCTGCCGGCGCAGAATATGGAATTGGTGCAGCCATTTTGGGGCTGGCGTTCTTGGGATGCGGCGTATGGTTTCTGGCTAAGCGTACCCGCGAATCAGCCAGGTTTCATTTGTTCGCGTCAATAACGTACCTCCCAGCGATATTCGCGTTCCTTTTGATCGACAAAACCTGGCTCGCCTAAGCGACGAATCGAACGCCCCGGAAGGGCCGTCTTTGTGACACTTCCATGATGGACGACTGTCTTTATTCACACAACATTGACGTGCAACGTCGGCTACCATGAATAAAGAAATGGTTGACATCCAATCACTCACGCATCAATACGCCGATCGCGTGGCCCTCGACGACGTTTCGTTTTCGGTCGAACAGGGCACGATCTTCGGCATCCTAGGGCCAAACGGAGGCGGCAAGACAACTCTGTTCAAGATTCTTACCACTCTCCTCCCTCCGACAAAAGGGTGCGCGTACATTGCTGGTTCGAATGTAGCGACCGACAGAGCCGACGTCCGATCTCGCATCGGCGTCGTCTTTCAGAATCCAAGCCTGGACAAGAAGCTCACCGTGCTGGAAAACTTACACCACCAGGGACACCTTTTTGGCATCACAGGGAAAACACTACGCGATCGTTCGGTCAAACTTCTCAGCCGATTCGGAATCGATGACCGTGCGAGAGAATTTGTTGAAAAACTATCCGGAGGCTTGCAGCGTCGCGTCGAACTGGCCAAAGCCATGCTGCACAAGCCGGCGGTGCTCATTTTAGATGAGCCGAGCACCGGACTTGACCCGGCAGCACGCATGGATCTGATGAACGCGTTGAAGGAATTGCAAGCGGAAGAAAACGTGACCACTCTCTTGACGACCCATTACCTGGACGAAGCGGATCGAACTGATCGCGTCGCGATTCTCGACCTGGGAAAGCTCAAGGCGCACGACACACCAACCTCGCTCAAGAAGGCGGTCGGAAATGAAGTGTTGACGGTATCCTCGCAAGACCCTGAGTCGCTGCAAGCGGGTTTGGCCAAGCGGTTCGACCTTCAGGGTGAGGTATTGGGGGACTCGATTCGAATCGAATGCGACGAGGGTCGCCGTTTTGTACCTGAACTCATCGAAGCCTTTCCGGGAGAAGTTGAAGCCGTTACCGTGGGCAGACCAACACTCGACGACGTATTCGTTCACTTTACCGGGCACCGAATACACAACGAATCGGCGGAGAACATGATCGGCCGGGGAACGAGATCATGAGTCTCCCAGCCACCCTTGTCGTGCCGACTCTTTCACTCTGGCGTAGAGAGGTCGTTCGTTTTCTTCGCCAACGTAGCCGAATCATCGGCGCGCTCGGAACGCCCGTCATGTTTTGGTTGCTCATTGGTGGCGGACTGCGACATTCGTTCAAGCTACCCGGAGGCGATCCGTCGCTGAACTACATGGAGTACGCCTTTCCCGGCATGTTGATGCTCGTCATAATGTTTACCGCGATATTCTCAACGATTTCCGTCATCGAAGATCGCAAAGAGGGCTTTCTGCAAGGCGTACTCGTTTCACCCGCAAGTCGATCCGCCATCGCCATGGGCAAAATCCTGGGGAGCACGACACTGGCACTTCTGCAGGCTTGTGTTTTCCTGCTGTTAGCGCCACTTGCCGGCGTATCTCTATCGATTTGGTCGGTCCTGGCATCGATCGGTGTCTTGACCGTTGCATCCATCTCGCTCTCAGCATTGGGATTCCTCCTGGCCTGGCACATGGAATCCACACAAGGGTTTCATGCCGTGATGAATCTCTTCCTGATGCCCATGTGGCTGCTTTCCGGCTCGTTCTTCCCGGCTAGCGGAGCGTCTAGTTGGTTAAGCTGGACCATGGCGGTCAACCCGCTTTCCTACGCTGTCGCCGCACTGCGCAGAACGATGTACCTCCAAACGCCGCTTGAGGATAAGATGTTGCCTGAGCTATGGCTTTCGTTGGCTATATCGCTTGCCTTCGCCGCAACGATGGTAATACTGGCGGGGTGGAGAGTTGATAAACAAGCTGTGCCCGGAACCTAGAGATAGAGCGAAACCAGTCATGCCATCTGCCGAAGCCTCCGAATCTCAAACATTGCCAGTCTCAGGCACCAAACCCGATGCGGTGCGACCAAGCGGCACATCGCAGCTTTTTTGGATTATCTTCAGCATTGTTTTCGGTGGAATTGTATTCGGATGGGCATGGATGAGCGGCGCGCCTAATGGAGGCGATCTCGCCCATCGATCCGGGCCTTTAGCCGTCGGGCCATCCGCTCCTACTTTCTCGCTGACCCGCCAGGATGAGCAGACCATTACGAAAGATGACTTGCTGGGCAAGGTGTGGATCGCGGATTTCATATTCACACGATGTGCGGGCCCATGCCCAAAGCTCAGCGCCCGCATGCGGAGTATTCAATCCTCGTTAGCGGAGAAAACTACAGATGTTCGGCTTGTTTCGTTTACACTTGATCCGGAAAATGACAAGCCTGACGTGTTGCGTCGATATGCCAATCGCTTCCGCGCCGACCCAGACATCTGGTGGTTTCTGACAAATAACAGCGAAGACCGCATGCATGAGTTGGTCGAAAAAGGTTTTTTTCAATCTGTTTTCCCTGGAACGGAAGACCAGCCGATCGTCCACAGTAATTACTTTGTCCTGGTTGACAGGAAGGGACACATTCGCGCCGCGCATGATGGCATGGACCCGGCATCCAAAGACCGCGTGCTTCGTGACTTGGATGAGCTGTTAGCCGAGCCTCCCACCCCATGATCGAGATTTCCGATCTACCCACCGTCAACGCGACGCTTAACGGCATTGCGTGCTGCTTTCTTGTCGCGGGATATTGCTTCGTTAAGCAGGGACGCACCCAATCGCACAAGCGGTGCATGATCGCGGCATTTAGCATATCTATCCTTTTTCTCATTTCCTATTTAACGTATCGTTTTGCTGGAGCAGAAAAAAAATTTGGCGGGCAAGGATGGATTCGCCCTGTCTATTTCTTCATCCTCATTACACACATTGTCCTGGCGGCCAGCGTCCCGATTCTGGCGACGCGAACGCTCTACCTTGGTTTGAAGGGGCGATGGGATGCCCACAAGAAATGGGCGAGATGGACATTTCCCATATGGGTATATGTCTCGATCACCGGCGTCTTAGTCTATTTGCTACTTTTCGTAATCTTCGGCCCTGCTAAACCTTGAAACCAGCCTCAAACTCTATCTCACCGTCCCCAGCACCCATTTGAGTCATAATATTTTACTGTTCTAGCCGAAACAACTTACATGAAACTACGCTTTCACCGCCCGCCACAACGGCGGTATAGTGTAATCGCAGAGGGCCTTGCCCCAGTAACAACGAATGGCCAAATGTAGCGGCGAATCGCTCTGTTTTGCGAGTAAGAAGTACCTACGAACGCTACAGTAGAATAGAGCTTGCTCTAAGCAAACGAAAAATCATCCTGGCTCAGGAACTGCAACCCATGCGTGAACTCTCATTTGTAGCGGTGTTCTTCGGAATTGTGATCGGCGCGCTGCTCGCGGCGGCAAACGCCTTCGTAGGCCTAAAGGTCGGCATGACCATCAGTGCGTCGATTCCGGCAGCCGTCATGTCACTGCTCATCCTGCGTACCCTGCTCAAACGAAAATCCTTGCTCGAAAGCAATATGGTGCAAACGATCGGTTCGGCCGGCGAAAGCGCCGCAGCTGGCATGATTTTTACCATCCCCGCACTGCTAATCATGGGCGAAGATGCTCCCTTCCTGGAAATGGTGATGTGGGGCGGGATTGGCGGCTTACTCGGTGTCTGCTTCATGGTGCCGCTTCGTCAAGTTCTAATCGTAAGAGAGCACGGCGTACTTCCATATCCGGAAGGCGTCGCATGCGCAGAAGTATTGGAGTCCGGCGAGCGAGGCGGGGCCGGGGCGCGATCGGTCATCTGGGGGGCCATCGTCGGCGCAGTTTACTACATGTTCGCAGGCCTTGGACTCTTCAAGGAAACCGGGAAGAACTCCATAGAGCGATTTCGCACGGAGTTTCAGGTGGACTCTTCGCCTGCGCTGCTCGGCGTAGGCTATATCCTCGGCCCACGCGTCGCAGCCTATATGCTGGGCGGCGCAGTTATGTCCTGGTTCATTCTCATTCCAGCCATTGCGTTTTTCGGCGAGGGTGCAGCCCAACCGATTTATCCGGAAACGGACAAAGTCATCGCCAGCATGTCACCCGATGACATCTACAAGCGTTACATCAAATACATCGGCGCGGGGGCGGTCGCAATTGGCGGCCTGATTTCGCTCGTTAAGAGCTTCAAAACAATCGGGGCATCAATCTGGCATGTCCTTGCCGGGATTTTCTCAAGAGGAAAAGGCAAGCGCGATCGCACGCAAAAGGACTTTCCGTTTCTGTTATTGCTGTTGATCGTTTCCGGCCTTGCTTATGCCATGTGGGAACTCCCCCACGCCAAACTGCAACACAACACTATAGGCGTCGTTGCAGTCGTGGTGTTTACATTCTTCTTCGTAACTGTGTCATCTCGTCTTGTCGGGTTGGTTGGGTGTTCTTCGAATCCAGTCTCTGGCATGACGATCGCGACACTCCTTGCGACCGCGCTCGTTTACAAATTTTTCGTCGTGGACAAAGCAGCCAATCCAGCGGATGTCGATATAACGTCACTAAAGCTCTCGTGCCTTACCGTCGGAGCAATCGTTTGCATAGCGATCAGCGTAGCGGGGGACACCTCGCAAGATCTCAAGACGGGCTTCCTTCTCAAAGCGACACCGTACAAACAGCAGTTCGGCGAAATGATTGGCGTGTTGACCGCTGTCGTCGCTATTGCAGGCGTCATTCTGCTATTGAACAAGACGCAGGGCTTTGTCAAAACGACCGAACAGCCCTACCCCTTGCTCGCCCCGCAAGCCAATATCATGAAACTGCTCGTCGAAGGCGTACTTGGGGGGAGCGTGCCATGGACGCTTATCATGATGGGCGGGGCTACCGCCATTGTCGTCGAAATGCTTGGCCTACCTGCCCTACCTTTTGCAGTTGGCATGTATCTGCCCCTGGGACTATCCACCCCCATCATGGTGGGAGGAATCATCGCCTGGCTCGTAAGCCGCAAGCAGAAGGATTCATCCGAACACAACCCGGGCGTTCTAACGGCGTCGGGTCTCGTCGCGGGACAGGGACTGATGGGTGTCACGCTTGCTGGCGCAGCTGCAC
>JAJDEA010000095.1 GCA_029260035.1 Phycisphaerae bacterium | reverse complement strand
CGTAAGACTCGACTCCCAGCTCGCGAAGCATGGTAACAAGCATCCCGGCTTTGTCTTTGCATACACCTCCCCGATCGCGAAACGTCTCGATGCTGCGATGAATCGTAAATCCCTCACACGAACCTCGACTCGTTCCGTTATACCGAACATTGTCTGCAACCCAATGCTGGCAGGCTGCAATTTTTTCGTCTAAGGTCTTAAGCCCCTTCGTGACTTCTTTGACTTTGGCTCGAATCGCGTCATCAGCCTCGAATTGTCCTTCGTTCACTTCATAGAACCAGCGCGATTTCTGCTCCCAGGAGGGCAGCGTCGCCATCACCAACTTAGTCACGCTGTCGTCCATTGAGGTCATGTGCGGCTCGCGCTTGACAGCCGAAATATCATCGGCCTGCCAGGTATAAATATTCTCGTCATCCGCAAACCAAAGTGACGAACGCAGGGCGCCGTTATAGACACCATATTGAACGGGCATATCCTTCGGCATGTGCACGCTATATCGTTTGTGAATAATGGGGTAAACGGCCTCGAAGTGCGTCACCTCGTACCAATGACCTGGCATCGGAGGCTCAAATGCTTGCCCCGAGCCGTTGCCTCGCGCGCCAGAGCTGTCACCACTTGTCAGGTAAGCGATGTTGTACCCCGTCTTGCTGGTACGAATCTCTATGCTGTCTCCGATTTCAACGCGGGGCAGCGACAGCAGGTGCTGCTGGTTCCCCCAATAGATCATTCGCTGCTTCGTTGGTTGCGTCAGCGCTTCATCGATCGGGACATTTTCCTCTTTCCCGTCTTTTCTGTGAATACGAATGGCCTTGATTTGCACTTCATTCGTCGCAGGGTCAAATTCCCAACGCTGCACGGATTGAGCCCGAACTCCGGCACTTGTCAGCACCTTGATGACCTGACAACTTTCAGTCGTTGCGACGCCGGTTTTTTCGACGTAAACGTCCGCCTCATCCAACACATAAAGGACGTCTGATCCGGCGTAATCCTCCGAGTCCCCAGCACTTGCGATCATCGAACGAATCTCATCCGCTCTAGCTGGCGCGGGAGGCTCAGCCAAGACGTCTTGCGTAAGACTACCAACAATCGCACCAACGATTACCGCAAGGCGAAGGCTGAACGCAAATGATCGAAACGCTAATCCTCTCTCATACATAGCTAACCCTCTTCCGTTTGGGATGTACGGCCACACTCTTGTGAACCCGCACCTCTTGCAATCAGCCGATCAATGTAACAACAGTTCACCGATTTTTCCAGATCGACCCTCGCGCGCAACAAATTCATACCACATCGCTTGAAACACCTATGACACGACATGGATGGGAAGCCAGCCCTTACGCGCCCCGCTTTTCATTTCCTACTACTAATCGAGCACAAAGGAAAGTGCCTTGGATCAGGTCACCGACCAAGGCTAATAGCTGTAATAAGCGTGGTAATGATCGCGAATTGCGATGTCAACATTGAAAATCGAAGCGATCAGAGCAGCTCGCATCCACATGCCATTACGAACCTGATCCCAGTATTTCGCCTGCGGCAGGGTGTCCAGTTTTGTGTCTAGTTCGTGACGTCTGGGCAATGGATGCAATATGGCGAGATTGTGTTTGAAGCTGGATGCAAGATCAGACGTCAAGGAAAACTTGTAGTAATCAATTTTCTTGGACTCGCCGGCCAAATCATGCTCATCCTGCAGCCTGGTCATATAAATCGCATCGCATTCGCCTACACGAGAACGGAGGTCGTCGCACACTTCAAATTCGATTTGATTGCGGTTGACGTACTCCAGCATATCGTCACCGATCTGCAATTCCGGCGGCGAAACGAACAACAAACGAATGCCGGGATACTTGCACAAAAGGTATGTCAGCGACCGAACTGTACGCCCGCGCTGCAAATCGCCAACAAATGCCACGGTCTTGCCCGCGAAGGGGTTTTGAAGGTATCGCCGTTCGATGAGTGATTCTTGCGTACCGGAAAACGAACGAAACAACGTGTAAATATCCAGGAGCGCCTGAGTCGGGTGCTGGTCTTTCCCGGAACCACCGTTGATAACCGGGATGGGCCGCGTCGACTGATTCAGCATGTTCGCCACATGCTCGGCAAACCCCTCTTGCGGATGACGCATGATGATTAGATCAAAGTACTGGCTGAGCACGCGAATGGTATCGTCTTCCGCTTCGCCCTTCACCTCAGAGGAGGTCGATCGATCGCGCACGGAATTGTATCTCATGCCAAGAACCTGGCACGACGACGAAAACGAAAGGAATGTCCGCGTAGAAGGCTGAATAAAATACAACATGGCCCGGCGATGATTCAACAGGGTGACGAGAAACTGTGTACCCTGACGCGAACTCGAAATAGCGCGAATCATATCCGCCAAACAGCAAAGCTGTTCAATTTCGCCAGGCTCAAACTGCTGGGCCAAGACGACGTGGTATGCTTTGTCATTTCGATTGAGCGTGGAAACCCGGCGGGCAGTACTACTCGAAGGCAAACTCACTTCCGATTCCATAGTGCGCATGGTTACTCCGACATGAAGGCGATGCGCCCTCAAACACCCTTTGTCTAACAAACCTCAGTGTTAATCTATGGCCGTGGGACCGGAGCTAGTAGACACAATCCAACGCAGCTTGTCAATCGGCGCATCGACTATTTACCCGGCTATTTGTCGCCTCGCGAAGCCGGAGCGGAGAGAATCATTATGCGCTGAACACATTCGGCGTCTTCGTTCAATGCAGCCTCGAAATGATTGCGTGGGTTGCAGAATCGGATTGGTTTCCGCGGGGTCCTCTTCCCGCCTTCCTCCGCCAACTGAGTGCTACTCGCTTCGCGTTCTTGTATAGACGGCGATGACAAGACTGCTTCTGCGACGGAATCATCCCCCTGCAATGCCCCATCCTTTGGCGCCACTTCATAAAATGTAGAGATGTCGGGATTGGGGCTTCGCTCTGCGAGGCTGGGCTGTTCAACTTCTACCAAAGTCATCGCAATCAATCCGCCGGCGACGGACAAAATCACAGCAGCTGCAATCGCCAATGTTCGATGCTGCGGCCAAAGGCTGCGAGAATTTCGCAACTCAGCGTATTCACCATTAGGTTCATCCGGCGTCACAACACCGGAAATTCGTCCGCTGCTTAGTAGGTCCGCAGACACCTTCGCCTGGACGCGATCGCAAAGACCAGAGTCAGGTTCAGAAAAACTTAGATCACTCAAGCTTGAGAGGGTTGTTAGCAACTGTTCCACATGTGATCGGCAATAGGAGCAATGCGACGTATGTAGCCGAACAGCCTGGGGAATCTCGGCGTATTCGAAATTCGACTCGTCTTCGACAACGGTCGAACTGACCCAATCCCATTTTGAGCAGCTCGGCACTTCGAGATCGGCGCTCGCTAAGAGATCTTTCACGATACTTCTCCTTGACCAAGCAATTCGGCCAGCTGAACCACGGCGTATCGTCGATAAACCCGGGCTGTTGTCGGTGCGATCCCCAGAATCTCCGCCACGTCAGAATAGGCAAGCCGATTGATCTCCCGTAGCACCAGGACATCTCGCAAATGCTGAGGGAGCTTTGCGATGGCCTGTCTCAGGCGGTCACGATCCCCTTCCCGTTGGACGGCCGACTCATCCGCCGTCTTTTCCCGAGTCTTTTCGATTGCGACTGAATGCAATTGAGCGTTACGCCGCGTGCGTTTACGAATCATCTCGATCGCGATATTCGTGGCCGTGCGATATGCGTACGCGCGAGGGTACTTGAACACCACATTGCTTCCTTTAACAGCGAGTTGACAAAAACAATCCTGATATGCGTCCATCACATCTGCTTCAGAGCCCAGCATGCGATACAGAAGCCGCAAGATACCAGGCCCTTCCAGCTCCATGAGTTGTTCAAGCCAAGCATGAGGCGTCTTTCGCTCAGACGTGTTCAGCGCACAGACAGCCTCTTGGGATAAATCCGTCATAGAACTGCTGGCTACTGACATCACCACCTTAGACGCGCGGCCCGCCGCTTTGTTAATCGAGTGGTCTATTTCTTGTGAAATCTCGGGTTCCATTAGAGCAAGCTC
>JAJDEA010000094.1 GCA_029260035.1 Phycisphaerae bacterium | reverse complement strand
TAGCTTGGAAATGTCTTTGCGAGTAAGATCCCGGTTCCATATAGCTATTTCATCAAGAAAACCGTCTAGCGGAAAACGTCCCTCGACATCGCGACGACCGAAGGACATACGGCGATTATTGCTCGTGATTCCACCTACACCCCTCGGTCTTGGTACCGTCCTATCCCGTCCATCAACAAAGATTCTTATCTCGTCAGAATGACGTACAACAACAATGTGATGCCATACACCTGCCGCCAACGTCATCACGTCTGCCTCAAACTTGCCGTTTCCTGGAACCATGCAATGAAACCGTATTAGCCTTCCCGGAAGTTTGGTTAGCGTCCATCCGCTCTTGTTGTTCTCCCACTTTTCAATAAGCACTTGTTCACCACGCAGTCTCTTGAACTTGACCCACACCTGAATTGTAAACGGAGATACCCCGAAGTTCAGTGACGTGACGTCGCCGCTAGTCGCTAGAAATGAGTTGGGGTTTCTGCTGAAACTTAAACTCTGCCCGAACAAACCATCGTCATTGAATTCTACTTCATTCTGTTCCGAGAGGGATGGACCATTAGATAGGCTGTTCGCAGTATCACCATCAAATTTCCAATAACTGACCAATCCCTGCAACAGCGGATCATGTGGGACAGCTGCCAGTGCATCCTCAAGTGTACCTGCTTTTCGGACTCTACGAGCTTGGTCCTCAAGGGAATCAATCTCTGAAACGAGACTTTCGGTCGCATCGCTCGTTTCGTTTTCAAGTATTGTTGCTCTCTCGAATCTGGCGTTGGCTTCGCCCTTCACTTCAAGTGCTTCTGCCCTCTCGAATTCCGCCAGCTGTAATTCCCGTCTGGAATAAGCACACTGTCCGAAGACACCAATGCCCGCAACCAGAGTTGTACATACTCCCAGTAGGACCTGTGGGCGTCTCCAGTGAGGTTTCTCTAATAATTCAACTTCTCGCAGTAATTTCCGGGTCCCTAGTTGTTCCTTGTTAAGGCTCTCAATTGGTTGATTCGTCACCCTCGAGACGGTGGCAGAACCAGTGGCTGATTTTCCAGTCTGATTCATATGAAAAAAATCCATGCGGTTGTGAACATCTTATGATCACCCTGTTCACAATCGCGGTTATAGCCGTTATCGCTCTTGAACCTGAGTCGTGTCAGGTTATGTCAATTGCCCCGGAAATTCAAGGTTCGCCATTACGAACTGATTCGTTTCACCAGTCCTTCAGCAAAAAGATAGGATAACCTACTGTCGAACCGTCGTCTATTAGAAATGGGTGGTGACGAGTGACTGCTGACACTACCGTCTAGAACAATCTGGTTGTTACGCTTCCGTTCGCACTGCGTAGTAGTTGCATTACAACAATATTTATTAGTATCAACAATTTCCAAATACGTAGAAGTTAAGTCCCGCCTCTGTGTCTGCAGAAGCGGAACTGGAAAGAGCTCGAACGCTCTCAGCCGCGATGCAATTCGGCTCTTTCTTCTTAAAGCTTTCGGTCGAAACTTGAACAGCGTTAATGCTGATTCGAGTTGGCCAGTCTGAATAGCAAACAGGCAAACCAGTTCAAACTAAATGAACACATCCGCAGTTCTTCATGATACCAACGTTGGTTACGAATAGTACACAGAAGATGTGCTTTCGGGAGGATATTAGCCGGCTAATTGCATGACAAGTGCAGTTTGAAGAAGCTTACCACTATGTAAAACAAAGCGAAAGACGCAAAAACGTCCTTCGCCAAATGACGCAACCAATAAACGCGACGCAACTTTCCCGTAGAACAAAGTCGAGTAGAGATTCATGCAGTCATGTTTTGAATGAATTACTAATCTACGAGTTAGTTGCTTGTTTGAATCCAGCAGCTAGATGTAGTCGTCTGTATTGGCTGACAAGTCTTGGGCATAGATGTCGAGAAAAACTCTGTCCTAAGAGCAGTATCCCGAAACCAATTCCAAACCTTACCAAAGCGGAATGGATACTGTATGGAGCGGTGTGCTTTAGTCATCGTTCAGCGGTCATCAAGACTTTACATAAGCCACTGCAATCCGCAAAGATCAAACGTATTGCCACATTCTTGATTCCAGATCTAAAACTGAGTGCCAACAATGTGCGTGAAGTCGTACAGTTCTTGAAAACCGGAGGCATAGTCAACACAGTCTATATTTCTGGAAAGGCACATCCGCGTTACCGACTAACAAAGCTAGGTGAACAACTCAAGACACTTTTGCTCATGGCAGACTCTGGGGTAGTAAGATGAAAATCATCCCTCTCCATTTGAAGCAAGCGAATGACTTTGTTGACAAGCACCATAGGCACAACAAAAAAGTTCTATCTCATAAATTCTCGTTAGGTTTAGAAAAGGATGGAAAACTTGTTGGTGTGTCAATCGCAGCAAGGCCAATAGCAAGGCTACTAGATAACGGCAAGACATTAGAAATACGTAGAGTTTGTGTCCTTGAAGGAAATCCAAACGCGTGCTCCAAACTCCTTGCCAGAATGAAGCAGCTGGGTCAGTTGATGGGCTATGAACGAGTAATTACTTACACTTTGCAAAGTGAATCTGGAAGTTCCCTACGAGCAATTAACGCACGTTGTTCTCGTGAAGTCAAACCTAGCAATTGGAAACGTAAAGGAAAAGCGTACAAGCATCAACCTGTTTACGATGAATACAAGTACAGATGGGAATTACATGAATCAACTCAACCTGAGTCGGAAAAATGACAACGGAAATCCTGAATCAAGTTTTGAATCTGGAGAAAAATTCAAATACTCAAGATAAAATTTCTCCACGCTCCTTAGTTCATAGTGAAAAACAGCTGGTCGAAAAACAACTTGAACGGCTTCAAGGACTACATGAGCATCAACTTGTGCAGCTTGTACGAGCAGAGTGTTACGTAGATTCTGATCTTCTAAAACTAGATTCGTATTATCCACGGCAATTCCATGCAATGTTTGAAATTCGAGATAATTTGAAAACCAAGCTGTTGCAGATTGATAAGGAACGAAGACAACTAACTCAACATCACGAACATGAAGTAAGGAAATTGGAAGATCGGTTATTTCAATTGCACTCTCAAGGACAGGTGAGCAAAAATGCCGGTAGTTAAACTACTGAATAAGCTTCAGCCATTGTTACCCGAACAGGTGCGATACTGGAGAGAAGTTCTTCCGCAAGTCAATGAAAAAACAAAAAGTCTTCTTGAGAGAGAAATTCACTTTCAGGCACGTCAAGTTCTAGGAAGGTACGAGGACAAATTACTGACGTCTTTGCCCTCAGAAAAAAGGGCCAAAGGAACAATTCATCTCGGATCAATTCTATACGAGAAGGAAAAATGGCATTGCGGAATTCGTGAAGATGAGTTGATACAAAACCTCGGTATTTACGGTCGTTCAGGGTCTGGAAAAACCAATATTGCCTTTCATCTGATTCAGCAACTCGAAACTAAGAAAATTCCGTTCTTGTTCCTTGATTGGAAAAGAACAGCAAGACACTTGTTGCCTACTTTGAAAAAAAAAGTAAATGTCTTTACTCCAGGTCGCGAATTGTCACCATTTCCATTTAATCCCTTTATTCCACCTCCTGGTCTTGAGCCTAGTGTCTACAATAATCATCTTGTCGATGTGCTTAGCGATGCATACACTCTCGGTGATGGCTCAAGGAGTTTAATAAGAAAGGTTCTATTTTCTACGTCTAAAGATGAATGGCCAACACCTCAGCAAGTTCTCTTAGCTCTTGAGAGGATGCCTACGACTGGTCGATCCACTGGCTGGAAAACTACAGCTATACGTGCTCTTGAAAGTCTAGTGCTTTTTAATCCGTTTGAAAGTCAAGTAACGCAAAAGGAACTTGTTCGGTCATTGTTAGAAGAAAGTACGATTATTGAATTGGATAGTCTCGATCAAAGCATGAAGAAATTCTTAATTCCGTTACTTGGCTTGTGGATCTACTATGTTCGACTTGCAGGTTCAGATCGTGAAAAACTCAAGTTAGTGATCTTCATCGAAGAGGCTCATCATGTCTTGTACAAGCAACAATACAAGGCAAAGGAATCAGTGATGAATATGCTCCTCCGACAATGTCGTGAGTTAGGCATCGCAATTGTGGTTATAGATCAACATCCAAGTTTGTTATCGCAGGTTGCTCTTGGGAATACTTATACGAGTATTTGTTTGAATCAAAAAGACCAACCAGACATCAATCGAGCTTCTTCACTCTCTTTACTGGATCAAGATGATAAGACATGGCTCAGCAGATTGCCTATTGGTCAAGGTGTTGTGAAGTTGCAGGATAGATGGAACAAACCGTTCTTAGTGAGGTTTCCATTAGTCGAATTCAAGAAAGGCCTTGTAGATGGCTCAATGCTTAAGAATTATGTGGAGGGTAAAACTCCACGCTATAAGCTACGGCGAAAACTGGATGAGCAACTTAGAAAAGAAGGAATCAGTGAAAGTCAAGAAGTGATAAGCGACGATGCGGTGGAATTCTTGAAAGACGTTTTCAATTATCCAAACGATCCAGTAAGAAGAAGATACAAGAGACTAGGATGGGGTGTTAATAAGAGTACAGCTTTGAAGAGTCGATTGCTCAAGTCGGGATTGATTGAACAAGAATACATCCGAATAGCCAGAACGAAAAAACTCCTACTTAGGATCACGAGTTCTGGGAAAAAAGCGTTGGGATTACATGTCAATGAAACAAGAAGAGAGTCTTTGGCACATGAATTTTGGAAGAATTATTATTTAAGAGCCCTACAGGATAACGGTTACAATGCAGTAAAGGAATTGCCACTCCGCAAAGGTAGAGTTGATGTCTTTGGAGAAAAGAGATACCAAGTTCTTTCAAGATACCCTCCACCAATTGAAGAACTTGTGAGTGCATTGAGAGGCGACAGAATTGCAAGATCTACTGAAAGACTTGCGTTTGAAATCGAAACTGGAAAGTCTGATGTGGTTTTCAATGTAATCAAAAACCTTGAGGAGAACTTCACTAGGATCGTTGTCATTGCGACGTGTAAGGAGGCTTTGGACAAAGTAAAACGGCAACTTGAAAGGGCTGGTTTGCATGGTCATCCAAGAGTTAGGATCATTCGTAGCGACAAGTTGGAAGAGGATTTATTTGTGTCCAAGAACGAAGAGTATGAAGGTGTTGTGGTGTCAGATGTATTGGTTAGAAGTGATAAGGAGTTAAGTTTTCAAATTGGTCAACGGAAGTTCGCAGGACGGGAAACGCCCAGTGGGCTACCAACAAGAGTTCCGTAGAAGATTTCCATAGTGTCGATGCTAACTGAGGGCTTGGAAATTGAATTGTTGAGTATTGATATTGGCAGACGCTGCTATGATAATGTGATTTCAAATCAAAGGAGGCAAGCGATGGTTTGTAGTTCTTATCCGCATCCTGAAGCAGAAGATGTACGCTTAGAGTATATGTTGGCAGCAACATATCACAATGATATGGTCAAAACACGATTTACAATTGCAGGGTTCTTTATTGCAGCAATGGGAATTCTCTTGAAGAACTCAACAGAAGGTAAAGTGGAGACTTCTGCTATTGCTATCAATTTTCTTGCACTGGTCGTTAGTATATGTGTTTGGACGCTCGAATTTCGATGTCGTTCATTGTATTGGAATTTGGCTCATCGCTGTATGGACATTGAAAGAAACTACTGGAGAATTGACGGCAAGAGTTGGTATGAGGGTCTCTTTAGTCGTCTATACAAGACAAAACCCTACCAAGCTTATTCGGATGCATTCGGGCTGAAGAAGCCAGATAATGATTCGTTTCAAATATCATGGTTGAATCTAAAGGTAGAGAAGGGACCTGCGGCGTATTTCACTCATAGCAGAGCATTCGACACATTGTACGGCATTTTTGCTATTTATTGGGGATTAAGATTACTCACGTCTCTCATGCCGCAAGCTTCTTAAGCTTTTCTGTGCCTTAATACGACTATGGAAAGCAATACGACTTGGCTGTATAGGTTGACCAAAATACCATGGAATGGATTTGATGTCCTCGAACAGGCACAAGACAAAGGATGGAATCGAGTCAAAATGTCACATGTCGAAAGAGAGCATTTTGAAGATTACTTCCAGTATGATGTACAAGTATATGTGCAGAACAGAAGAACAAAGCGGAGCCTAGCAAAAGCTCCGTCCTTCTATTGTCGAAGTTTTAGCTGTTTGGTGCAGAAAAGAGGTGCAGCCCTAGAATTTGCACGGGCAAATGGAATTGAAGTAAAACTCTCGTCTATCATGATACGCTCAGATGGTAGCGTGGAAGATGCAGATTTTGACAGTAGCTCGAAAAGAATTATGGAACATAACAGAAGAAACTAAAATTGTGTAAAGAGTTCGACGTGTTCCGCCTCAATTCAATGATTTATTGAAAAAAATGCCGCTAAGAGCGAGTCAATTGCATGATTGAAGATTTCATCTGCCCGTTTAGACTGCAAATATGACATGTTCTGCCTAAATCTGGTCTCTTGGTTGAGAATTTGCGTGGCTTTCACGTGTTCCCAAGAATGATTAGTATATCTAGGCATTTGCATTGCGATATTGTTTATTTGTTTCTACAGGAAGAAATGTTGAAGACATGGCAACTACCAATGACATCAAGAACATGAGTGAAGATCAGCTTATTAGCGAAGCTCAGCTCGGGCTACGTGGTCAGGGAGCGATTGTGGAAATGAAAAGACGCATCGGAGAGCAATCGACAAAAGCGGCTAGAAATGCGATTGTAGTAGCTATTGTGTCTCTTGCCGTGTCTCTTGTTGCACTTTATCGAACATGGTAAAGATGATCTGAAAGGAATTGACTACGTCACATCTTATGTATTTTTTGTGGCGGTACTGGCTACACTTCGATAAACGTCTCAGTCTATCAGGGCAGCAACATAAATGATTTGACAAGTAGATTACATTGACGGCGTTCGACGTCGAAAAACTAGTGTACCTCCTGTAATAATGAGTATGAACATAGCCGCCAAACCCCATGCCGAAACTGTCGGTATTGGATTGGAAATGCGACCCGGCGAACCAACGTCACCACATGATGCCTGATATGCTCCGTTTTCACCATCAACGCTAACTCTGCAGGGATTTCCACAAGGGCATTCAATCGTGAATCCTTGCACCGGAGTAGGAAAGGCGGTAACCATATCTATTTGTTGATCTGCATTATCAAATAGAAAAAGGTCTCCACCTAGCCCAAATCCAGGGAACGGTGGTGCTCCTACGAAATCGGTTTGCGAGAGAATTGTGACATTGTCAACCTCAGTTCCCCAGCAATTGCGAAAATCCTGTACAGCAGTACCCTGATTGACACGCTCTACTATTACGATCGACTCGCCTGGTTCAATGACGAGATTCGGGAACAGAAAGACTCCGGCAATTCCACTATTATCATCCCAGGAATATCCTTGGAGATTGACAGAAGTCTGCCCGCAATTGGTCAGTTCCCACCAGTAATTGTGGTCCACCGAGACCGGAGTATGGGTACTGTCATACATGACCTCGGTGATTCTTAGCTGACCGTATACTGTCTGCCCAACAACCAAAATGCCCAAAGCAAGATAGATTGATACATTTCGTGACATGATTCTAGCTCCTTCCAAAATGCAAGACGTTTCGGAATTGAATTGAGGGCAGGCATGATACCAGCAGTCGTGCAATGAGAGCAAGTGCGAATCGTCCATAAAGACGGGGGCTGTAATTGATCCGGACGCGGGCGACCTGGTGACAAGTCAACATGTTCAAGGTAAAAAGAAAGCAATTCCACAAATCGATGGAAGAAAGACTATCGACTTTGTATCGATTCAGGATTGCGACATTGGATGTCTAATTCCTCTTCGGAATGAGTTTGACGGACTTATTAGAATGGAGTTTCCAGAGCTAAAAAGCATTGAATTGGAAAAGTCACAATGAGCGAGCAAGAACCGAAGGATATGCAAGACACAATTGGAGATGCAGCGGAAGAACAAGAAGTGCGTGAATCAGAAATTCAGGGTCGAGCTGACTCTGATCCTGGAGACGCTCTGTCTCGCATTCCGATTCCATTCGAGGCGTTTGTCTCCCAACTGGCGGTAGGTGGTGGCCTAGCCGCAACCTTTTCATTTCTCGCCTTTTATGGTGCATGGTCGTACGCTGGGGGACTATTCGGGTCGATTGGCATACCACACTCGGTAATCCCGTTCTCCCAAGGGTTCGATTATTTTCCACTACCGGCAATGACTTTTGCGACATTGTTTATTGCCGCGGTCGTCGCAGGATACGCCTGTGCTAGGGCGGGCCTGCCAACTATTTTACAGAGACTCTATCACTTTCTACCAGTACCTGCGGTAGTCGGAATGTTCATCGCCGTATCTGGCGGGAGCGGAGGCACTGTCTTAATGTGTTGCGGCTGGGGAGCATTTGCGATTGGCGTCTACGCAGTCCAATTGAATAATATCAGTGCTAGCTGGGCATTTCAAGTAGCCTTGACCATCGTGTTTGCATTGGGATGTTATGGTTTTTCATTTCAAACTAATGGAAAAGAACAAGCTGCCATGTTATTGGCAGATAAATCTTCTTCTACATGGCCAACCGTTACTTTGACCATGAAAGAAAAAGGGCGATTTCCCGAACTAATAGGAAAAACAACCAAGTTGGCATTTGTGGATTCTCAGGCGTATTTCGTCGTAATCGATTCTGACGTCAACCGAGTACGAACGATAGCTATTTCACGCGACGATGTATCTGTTTTGTCGATCGAGCATCCCAAAGCTGTAAGTAGTGTTAAAGAAGTTGGTGAATGATGTGCTACTCAGTCGGCCAAAGATGTATCTTGATTGCTTCGCGACATCTTGGTGCATGATTGTGAATTCGTACAATTTCAAGTCTATGGTAATTAAAGATGCCGGAATACTTGAGACAATTCCCAATTGTCAAAGTGGTAATCCTGTTGTAGAATAGATCATAGAAATAGACACTCGTATGGAGGATGTGCGATGAATCGACCAGGTTTCGTCTCGTGCAGTCTTTGTCGTGGCACCGGCAATTTTTCGATTGGCTCCCAGCCATTGTCAGGTAACAGCATCAGCGGGTTTTCAAATACATTAGAACCAACAATCGGAGGTAGTAAGTGTGGGGCTTGTGGTGGTAGTGGGTTGGCTCGTTGTATGAACTGCAACGGATTTGGGTTCATTTCAAGAGAGAGCCGATGTTCTTGTTCTGCGGGTATAAATCGTCCTCTAGTCCCTCCTTCTAGATCTATTCTTGCGAAGTGCCTGATGTGTCGAGATACGGGAACAATACGAAGTGAAAATGGGTGCATATCATGCAATCCAAATGGCAAGCAACGCACGGGTCTGATCTAATCTAGTCTTGCTGATAAATCCATTGGGGCAGTCGTACCGATTCGATTGTATCTTGCTAAGACATTGCCCGCTTCTGGATCATTTTCCATAATTGCTTTTTGCCAGCTTGAGGCAAGTTCTCTTGTTTCTTCACAGTCCGCACTGCATGGAGTGTATCCAGGTGGCAAGTAGTCAAATACTTCAGGAAATGTTCTTCTTACCTCTTGCCAGTTTTTCGTAAACTCTTCACGCGTCAAGACATCTTCCTGCAATTGCGGCACTTGGATATAAGGTGGAGCCGTCTTTTGGATAAACTCATCAATGCAGCATTTAGGGTAGCCTAACATTTCTCCAGTAATACGGTCATTATCTGCAAACGTTGCACTAGCTGGAAGCGTCAAGGTTTTTCCATAAGGTTTCTCAAGAGCTTCTGTTTTTCCGACAACAAATCCAGGATTGTGTATCTGTGTTTCATCATTCATTGGCTCATAATCAAGACCTGATTCTTCAATAACTCTAGGAAATGTCGTCCAATTTCCTGGAACGATTGTAGTTGGTTTAAGACCCTCAATAACTGGAACTAATTGTGCTCTCGTCAAATGGCCGAGTGACTTCCAATCTTGAGATTGATAAATTTGTTTCATTTTTGCCTCCTTGGAGTAGTGAATTACTACTATTACTAATAACAAGGAGGTATTTAAGGCTTTCGGTTGTGCTTGGGAGGCTATTGAAATTCTCGAATAACAAGGATGGAGAGATGCATTACTACATCAATTCAACTGAACAGGCTCACTGAACATTTGTTTGTTGTTAAGAAAATAAACCTCTTTGAATGCACGCTCATCTGCATGAACAGCCAAAAGGAAAATGCAAAAAAACAGGTTGACAAACATTACACGTACTGTAACTTGCTCCAAGTTTATGTTGAACAGTTTTGAAAGGGAGAAATATGACGAAGAAAATCGGAAGACCAAGTAAGCCTATGATGCTAGCTATAAACGCATCAATTGACGGAAAGAAGAAACAGGCAAGTCAACTTGTAGCTGAGCACAAGTTGAACAAGAGGGAATTGCAGCATCGTTTAGAACTGAGAGATGGAAATAAATACGATCTCAATATGGGGAAAGGCGTAAGAAAGAAAGTCGCTCCCAAGAAGACTGTAGTTTCAACTGATTTTCTTGATAAGATTGACGGTAGAACCAAAACCACAACATTGCTTCGTTTGGAAAATCGAATTCAAGAATTGCTAGCTCAAAAACCCAAAAAAGAAGTAACAAAAGTCAAAGAAGCATTCAAGAACTATAACAAGAAGAAACAAGAACTTGAAGCAATGGAAAAGCTGATTGGAATCTGAGGATGTAGTCTCTCGTGTCGAAAGTTGAAATCTAATTCAAAGACTCGCAATTGACACTTACGAAAATCCACCTGTTCCTATATTTCTAAGAATCGTCTTAATCTCATCGATTGTCTTTTGCTGATGTTTCTTGCTTGACATTCGGACAAATCGAATCAAGAGGTTTGACAAAGTTCTCTCATCGAGAAATTTCAACTTGAAGCTATCGGTGATGAAATATAGCCTAAACGACCGGAAGCGAATTTCCTTGATGACGATTCCGCCAACCACACCTAATGGTTTTCCCTTGCCAGGATTATCCTTAAGTGACTCGATAAGGTCGAATACTGTTGAAGCTTCACGTTTGAACGTTGATTCGATTTCTTCAAAAAGGCTATTGACTATTTCGACTTCGACCATCTTTGTTTGTGTCTTCGCCGTGCCTCTTCGAGAGTAATTGTGTCATCAGAAGACATAAGGAATTCCCGGAGCTGCGTCTTTACTGCAATCGAGTAGATGTGGTTGATCACGTCTTCGTAAGTATCTCCCTTGGTTCCAAATGATCTGAGGCGTTCTTTTGTTTTTTGGCTTACCTGAATTGTTGTCATACTATAGCTACTGTAATGGTTATAGTTTATAAACCTTTTGTTTCTTTCTTGAGTAATCCTGTGTGAATCCGAATCGGAAATGAAGAAGATGTTCAATCACCTTAAGAACGACCTCTCATAATAATAGTTCCTAAAATAAGAACTAGCTGAGTCATAATGAGAATTCCCCATTGAGATGTAGTTGGAATTGCGACTCCTACCTCACACTCATCGGGAATGTCATTACTATTGTTATCGAAACTTGTACTATTTCTAATATCGCAGCTGTCAGCAATGCCGTTTGGTTGACAATCTGGCTGACCCCATTCCAAAGGTGGTAAAGAACAATCACCTATTTCCACTTCTAGGAAGTTAGCATTAACACTCAAGGTCGTTATAGAAACATTGCTTTCTGGATCTTGAAATGTTTGACCTACTTTTAGTACTGTTTCATCCCAATCTAGCGGCTGTGAATCAACAGGTTGGTTATCCAAGAGTTGGGTATCTCCTCCTTCTATGCCCACAAACAAATCGGTATGAATCATGGTACCATCAAATAGATCGGGGATTGCAAAAAAATCAAAATTGATTGTGTCGTAACCGAGATTCCTTCGATACTCAATGGAATAATTCCAATTTGCTCCTTGTAGTTTGAGATGCTTGATTCCACTTCCTGGAGTTTCAATTGGCTCGATTTGATATATACCCCAATCATTTGTATTTAGAATATTTTCAGGATCAAACCACCCAATAGTTTCCATGTGGAATGAATTGAAATGACCTTTTTTATCGAAGAATTGCCCCATGACATCAAAAAGATCAAATGCTTCTAAGGAGGAACATCCTGCACCTATAGTAGTGGAACTATTGCATTCCCATCCGTTTGCGTGGAACGTTCCAAAATTGTGGCCAAATTCATGGGGCACGATGAATTCCATAAAGCTCGCTCCATTCATTACTATTGTTGAAGCCGTTACCTGCCCATCCTGGGTTGTAAGAGGAATTTGGCCTACCGAAGCTAAAGCATATGGTAGGCATCCTGGTGGAAAAGTTGGATTTGGATATGCAATTATTATTCTTGAATAATTTGGAAAGAAAACATCTGGATCTGCTGCCACAATTGCTGCATCCCTTATTTGTATGAAGTTATTGGAAATATCGCACAACTGTGTTTCCGTTTGTGATAGAGTGTACCATCCAAAAACATCTCCTGTTAGAAAGGCCTTGTTGTACGAAACCGTTTCAATATAGCTTGTTACTGAACTAAAGTCTGTGCTGTCGAAGACCTTGTCTGATGCCTGCTGCAAAGTAATTGGCTCAAGGGGATTGTCTTGTGCATTGACAAGGATGACAACTGTTCTCTGCTCGCCAAGATTTGGATTCACTCCGATTCGTGAATTATCATCAGCAATATCGAGAACATCTACTAGTATGTCACTGCCAAATATTTGACCTTCCACTGCAATCTGTTTTCCGGAAACCATACGTGGTTTCTCGCTTATGAAGTGCAACGCGTATTTTTGGCTTTCTCTGTTTAGAAAATATCTAGTTTCTGATTTCCCATTTGGATAGTCTAAGAATATGACTTCGGAAGTACCTGATTCTTGAACGTTTGATCCTTGATCGCGAATCTCAGAAACTAGCCGTTGTTCTGCTTTTATATTTCCTGCAATGATTTCGTCGATGTTCTTATTTAGAAATTCAGGCGAAGGCAAAGAAAGGAAAGAAGTCTCCACATGTTGATTATTATTTTCCAAAGTCTCAACATCTGAACCAGCATACGCAAATTGAGTTAAGAATGGAGTCGCTAAAAGGATACAATGCCGCGACCTTGACGTTGAAGACCTACCAGGTAGATCGTTTCTTTTGCTTCTCAAGATTATTGTTCCCGCACCAACTAATCCAAAGATTAATAAAACAAGCCCCCATTCACCTATAGTTGGAATTACGGGAATCCCATTCAATGCTTGTTCAAAGACAATTTCATCTAAGCTATCGACAGCTCCATCATCATTGGAATCGAACACAGACAAGATTTTTGTTGGAATGCTTGGAGGTGGTTGATTTAGCCAATTGTTGAATTCAATTTCATCAACGGTTGTTACAACACCATCACCGTTATAATCTCCATAGGGTGGACAAGGCCCAATCCAAGTTCCATCAGGATTTATTGCAGGGGAGCCAGGTAGAGGTCTAAAATATTTAGGACTCAACTTAGGGTCAACTTCTCTATTATTTATTCCGATTGGAGGTAAATCATTAGGAGGGTTTACTAGAGTATATCCAGACGTAGTATTCCATTCAATCATGTTCTTTGGTATAAAGTTATCGATGTTAATACTGGAATGTCTATTCCCAGAACCTCCGCCTCCAAGATTGAGTAAATGTTGTATTGTCCAATTATTATCCGAATTTTGCATTATACAATTATTAAAATAGCTTAGAAAAACATCGTTTGTTCTATCATGTGGTGCATCGACTATCAAACCAACTCCATCCGCAGCAGTAATGCCATGAAATAATGTATTTTCAGCTCCAGCATACATAGTATTACTATTAACAGTTTCTGGTTCTCCTTTATCATCAAAATGCATAGCCAGTTGACCACCTTTGATGATACTGTCGTAGAAAAGAATATTGGCGGAAGTATTTCCAACTAGATCAGATTTCTGAAAAAACAGATGTTCAAAACCAGCATTATCCTCCATTCTTACGCGACGCAATGATGAATTATTATAATTGTTCTTTACACGTATAGGTTGAAAAGTATGAATGATAGCAAGGTCCTCAATTGTAAGGTTTTGATGGGATGCTTGCATAAAGGGATTGCTAGAATCACCTTCTATTGTAGTGCTCCACATACTTTCGCCATAAAGTTTGTGTCCATCGTGTTTGGATGTTAAGAAAACAATGCGTGGTGGCTCTGTGCTACAAAAATTTGCTAAGTCGTAGTGTTCTTCAGTGTTTAGATCACCATCTGTCAGAAAAACCTCTTGGCCTATGTCCCAAGCATCCTGTGCATCATAAAGCCAACAGTTGTTGCCCCCACTAGGAGCAATACAAGTAACATTTGGCTTGGCACATTCGACAGCAGGATCAGGAACGGCGTACGCACATTGAGCTAAGAATGGAGTCACGAATAAGATACAATACCATGTTCCTGGCGTTACAAACCTACGAGGTAGATCGCTTCTCTTGCTCCTCAAGATTATTGTTCCAGCACCAACTAATCCCAATGCCAAAGAAAAAAGCCCCCATTCACCTATAGTTGGAATTACAGGAACTCCATTCAAGGCTTGTTCAAAAACAGTTTCATCCAAGCTATCGATAGCTCCATCACCATTAGAATCAAATGCAGACAGAACTCTTTTAGGAATGCTTGGAGGTGGTTGATTTAGCCAATTGCTGAATTCAAACTCATCAACACTTGTTACAACACCATCACCGTCATGATCTCCATAAGGCGGGCAAGGCCCTATCCAAGTTCCATCAGGATTTATTGCAGGAGAGCCAGGTAGAGGTCTAAAGAATATAGGCGTTAGCATGGGTGCAACTTCTCTATTATTAACACCTATGGGCTCTCCTCCATTCGGAGGATTGGCCAAAGTAAATCCAGAATCTAAGTTCCACTCGATTGTGTTCTTGGGTATATAGGGATTATCAACAGCAGATGCTAAGGCGTTGCCTCCTCCACCCATTCCGATTATGTCGTCTAGTGTAAAACTGCCGTCAGAATTTGTCATGATGCATCCATCAAATTCATGTAAGTAAGTAGACGTGCCCCATACTTGGGGTCCGTCAAGGACTATTCCTCCATCCACTGCATTAGGGTCTCTCACGTTAGTAAATAAACAATTGAGTGCCATCGGGTACTTAGTATCAGCCGTAACATCTTGTGCTTCATTGAAGGACTCAAAATGTATCGCGACTTTTGTGCCATCAAAAATGCTAGCCACAACTAGGATATTAGGTCCGAGATTGCCTATCAGTTGAGAACTCTGAAAAAATAGAGATTCATTGCCAGCATTATCTTTCATCCTTAATCTTCTGAGTACAACATTATCATACCCATCACCTATTAGACGTATTGGTTGAAAAGTATGCGTTAAGGTGAAATCTTCTAGTTCAATATTCTTATGCCTAATCTGAACAAGCTGACTTGTCCCAGAGCTGTCACCTTCGATCGTAGTATTCCACATGCCCTCGCCATAAATCCTGTGTCCGTCTTGCGAGGTTGTTAGTATTTTGTTCCCAAAACCGGGACAATTACCAGCAACGTCATAACGATCTTCAGTATTCAAATTGCCATCTGTCAAGTAAGCGTCCTGGCCTATGTCCCAAGCATTTTGAACTTCATGCATCCAACAATCTTCTCCACCAGTAGGAGCAATACAAATGACATCAGGCTTGGCACATTCAGTGACAGGATCAGGAGCCTGAGCATTACTGATTGAAACGCCTGCTGCCAAAAGTAGGATCTGAAAACACACTTTCCTCGTTGAAAATACAAACATGATTCTGCTCCTTTTTTCTCAAGAACTGGTTGACAGAATGTGAGATTGGAGCAACTGATCTGGTTTGTGGATTTGTCGGAAGGTCAATGCAGCTGTGGCCAGATGAGTTCCACCAGCTAGCACCAACTCGCCAAAGCAAGCGTAGCCGAATCCCCCACCTGGCCACATTTTGCGGACGGGTGGAAAAGATTCGACTTGGTCCATATTGATACATGGACATGCGTACGCTCTCTACGGTTGGCGAGTTGGTGCGTTCTCACGTTTGTCTTATTCTATCAGAAGTGCTTAGGGAAGGGAACCAGATTCAGCGGGACTAAAAGACGAATTAGAAGATCCGAATGCGTAGTTTCTTCACATTGCTGGCATTTTGCGACGGCCTCCGACAGTGGCTTCATTCTCAATACCCAGGATTTTTTGTGGTATCATATCCACCATGTCAAAGCGA
Organism: Phycisphaerae bacterium; assembly: GCA_029260035.1. Lineage (GTDB taxonomy): Bacteria > Planctomycetota > Phycisphaerae > UBA1845 > UBA1845 > OFTM303. Next base: position 45,435 of record JAJDEA010000094.1, on the reverse strand, counting down.
TTGCTCGAAGGACAACAGCTTCAGGTTGTTTCGGCAGTTGGCTGTCATGGACTGCAATAGGAACAGATCGTGCTGGTCGGAGGGCATCATGAATGGCAAGAAACCTGAGCCGGAGCGTTTGCGTGCGGGTAAAGTTTATCACAAGAAAGTGCAGGCCGATTGGAAGGCAAACGCCGAGGGAGATGTGCATATCGAATTGACGGTCACGAAGAGGGACACGAAGAAGAGGAGGGGCCGACTGGATGTGTTCGTAACCGATGCCGACAGCGAGGTACGTGCAATCGTCGAGATCAAGAATTCCGACTGGGACAAGATGACCCCGCATGCTGTGCGGCGTAACGCCAAACGGCAAGCCCGGCAAATCTGGAAGTACATCGAACTTCAAGAGGAACTAAACGGAATCTGCCCGGGTATTGTCTTCCCGAAGCGGCCGAGCGATCCACAACGCCTCGAATTCATCGAGCGTTTATTCGAAGAAGAAGGCATCCCGGTCGTTTGGGACGACGAATCGACAGAAGAACGAAAATCGAGGAACATACTCTGCAACCGCTGAATCCCAGTCCACCCTTCCGGACGTAGCAAAGGTAGTTTTGCACACCACGGAGGCTCTATCAATGTTTCGCATCTCGTTGACACTCTTGTTCACAATTCTTCCTTGTTCATCAGTCATCGCAGCCTCAGACACGTCAGTTGAAGTCACATCGATTGCGAAGTCGATTGAGCCGCTCAAGAAGAGATTCAATGAGCATAGGGGCAAACCACGCTTCGTGGCCATATTGTCGCCGACATGACCTGGTTGTGTCATTGGTGCCCGTGCGGTGTTGAAGTCCATTATTCAAGAGTTTCCTAAGTCTGACATAGAAGTGAGCATTGTGTGGATTCAAATGCCAGGCTTCAGTGATAACGAAAAGACGGCCAAGCGAATTGCCGAGACCATAATTGATCCCCGTGTTCAGCATTTCTATGATCCTTTCCCGAGTCACAGGGCTGGAAAGGCCTTTGCTAAGATCGGCAATGTCAACTCTGGGCCTGCTTGGGATATTTACTTTTTTTACGATGAGGATGCAATTTGGAATGACAGTCCTCCAACACCCGTGGAATGGTGGCATCAGCTTGGCGGTGGTGACAGGGCGAGTGCGAAACATTTTGCTGCAGGTATACTTGCTGAAAAGCTCCACGAATCCATGCATAAAGTAACGAAAGGAGAATGCACAGGCGGCTAAGCGTTTCCTTTGTCAGTTAGCATTGACCGTCATTTTGATTGTTTGAAAAAGGAGTACACAATGCAACGAGTCATTCCTGCACTAAGAGTTAGTTCCTATTCAAAGGCGTTAGGTTTCTACAGTCAGCTCGGGTTCGAGGAACGATGGACGCATCAGTTTAATAACGGTTTGCCTATTTTTGCATCGATTGTTTGTGATGGGATGGAAATCAATCTGACTGAGCACACAGGCGACTGTAGCTTCGGAGGATTGGTTCATTTCTATGTGGATGACGTTGATGCGTGCTATGAAAAGTTTCGTCGCAACGGCGTGCCCATCAAACAGGCTCCAAAGGACTCTCTTGGCCCCGATATTCGCGATATGCTTGTCATCGACCTTGATGGCAATCGGTTGTCATTCTTGACGATTCGCAAATTACCAAATCAGATTGAGAATGCCGAGAATGAACTCAGAACCTAACAACACCGTCTGAATACGTTGGATTCAAAGAACACACTGGGCTACTTTGTATGACTTAGGGATTACTAACTAGCTTCGCATTTCCTTTTGATCCATACCTACAGTCGATTGCCTCCGTGTCTATAACATCTTCGAATCGGCTCTGCGACGTTATTTCTCGGGTTGCTTAAAACGGCCAAATAATGGATACTTCTCATTAGAAGCACAGCCGATGATCACATCGAGTCTTTTTTTGGTTACACCGTTTGTTTCCTACACGATGTGAGTCCGAAGTGCAGATTTGAAGGTTGGTTTAGTTATGCAGGGAGTTGTAAAGTGGTTCAACGGTACAAAGGGTTTCGGATTTATCAGCCCTAGCGATGGTAGTGAAGACGTCTTTGTTCATCATACTGCCATTCAGGGCGACGGTTACAAGTCACTCCAGGAGAACGACGAGGTTGAGTTCGATTCTACTCCAGGGGAAAAAGGACCGAAGGCGGAAAACGTTCGCCTCGCTAATTAGATTTACTTCCCAGTTTGAATTATTGGTTGTGGTTTGGGCCAGTACCGTAAGCGGTGCTGGCCGTTTCTAATTGGCATTCAGCTTCTGAGTGAAGCAGTAAGAAATTCGATCTACGACATTGATCGGTTGCGACAGGGCGGATACATTCGATACAAAGGAGATTCAAGATTTAGAATAACACTCGCGGTTGCGATCGGTAAAGGACCTCAAGCAAGATATTAAGATTCTATAAAGGTTGTCAGCCGATTTAACGGCACTATATTGAACGAGTAAAAATTTGGTCTGATTGAAGATGTGTGCCATTGATCTAACACCTAAAAATTAATATCCACGGGTTTGTTGGAATCATCTGAATGGAGAGGATAGTTATGAAAATTCGCAAAGTAGGATTGTGCGTGCTGCTGGGCTTGTCAATTCTGGTTGGACCGACAGGCTGCAACCGAGCAATAAGAGATGGCGTTTCCATCGGCATAACAGACGGTTTGAGCGATGGATTGGCTCAGTTAATTAGCGAAATCGTCACTGTGTTTTCAGAAAATAATGAATAGGGTGTGGATTCATCGAATGCAAAGCAGTGCGAAATGTATGATATTTCATGGTAGCGTTCGAGCATTCGTGTCGCATTTATTTGTGGCAACAGTCATTCTTGCTGTGATAATGCCTAACAGCTCTTCGTTTGCTCAGGAACAAAACCAACCAACAGTTCAGAAACTCGAAAAAAAGGCGGCCTCTCAAAACGCTCATGAATCGGCGAAGCAGGATGGTGATGCTTTAGAAGAGAAACGAACTCTCAAAGAAGTTCTGATTACTGCAACTCGAAGATCAGAGCATCCGTTCAACTTGTCGTTCTCAACACATTCCGTTACATCAGATAACGTTTTATCAAACTCTTACCGAACAACACCCGAAGCCTTGCGTGACTTACCAGGCATCATGGTTCAGAAAACAGCACACGGACAAGGCTCGCCCTTCATACGAGGATTCACCGGCTTTCATAATCTGCTTTTGATAGACGGAATCCGACTGAACAATTCGGTGTTCCGTCCCGGTCCGAACCAGTATTGGAACACCGTGGACCCATTCAGCTTGGATAGACTCGAAGTCGTCAAGGGGCCGACATCCGTATTGTACGGTTCCGATGCCGTCGGTGGCACAGTAAACGCGATCACAAAGAGTCCAACCACATATGGTGAAGGTGTGAACATGGAACGTCGCTTCTATGGCCGCTACTCAAGTGGCGAGCGGTCTCATGTCTACCGTTACGAGTTGGATTTCACTTTTGACGAAAAGCTCGGCCTTTTCCTCGGCGGGACATTTAAGGACTTCGGTTCGCTTCATGCTGGACGGGGCACAGGCAGGCAACCAAACACAGGATACGAAGAGTGGGACACGGATTTCAAGCTGGAATACTTCTTCAATCCGGATACGAGGCTGGTAATTGCCCATCAGCACGTGGAACAAAACAACGTGCCGCGAACCCACCGCACCATTTTTGCGAAACCTTTCGATGGGACGACTGTCGGTTCGGACCGGAGACGAGACCTCGACCAGGAACGCGACCTAACGTATATCCAACTACACGCGGAGAATATGGATTCGTTCGTAGAAACGATGATACTGTCGTTATCTTGGCAGGAACTTCATGAAACGCGAGACCGAATACGGGGAAATGGACGACGTGATCTGCAAGGATTCGATGTCGGAACACTCGGGGCAAGTGCTCAATTCGAGAGTACCACAGAAATCGGGTACCTGACCTACGGATTCGAATACTATCACGACCATGTGAATTCGTTCTCTACTCGAAACAGCATTCAAGGGCCAGTCGCAGACAACGCGAGCTATGACCTGGTTGGCGTCTACCTACAAGATGAAATCAGCGTCTCCGAAAGACTAGACTTGGTGCTTGGTGGTCGTGCGACTTTCGCACGGGCGGATGCAAGTCGAGTACGTGACCCTGTGACGGGTAGACGGGTATCTACTGCTGACGAATGGTGGTCTCTGGTTGGAAGTGCAAGGCTTGTTTGTCACATTGTCCCCGAACATGTGAACTTCTTTGGAGGCGTGTCTCAGGGGTTTCGTGCACCGAACCTTTCTGACTTGACGCGATTTGATTCTGCGAGAAGCAACGAAATAGAAACGCCTGCGTTCGGACTGGATCCAGAGAATTTCATCTCATTTGAGGGTGGAATCAAGGCTGAATACGACAACTGGTCGATGCAGGCAGCATATTATCATACGCTCATCGATGAGATGATTATTCGTGTGCCTACGGGAAGGTCGATCGACGGCGATTTTGAAGTGACAAAGCTAAATGGTGGGGATGGATTCGTTCAGGGTATCGAGCTAGCCGCTAGTTACAGATTTCATCCCCAATGGACGACCTTTGCTAACATCAATTGGACGGATGGTGAAGTTGATACTTTTCCAACAGCTCGTCCTCGGCAGGTTCGTGAACCCATATCTCGCTTAATGCCACTAACGGGGCAAACAGGCTTAAGATGGGACCATCCATCGGGCAAGATTTGGGTGGAAGGTGTGGCGACAATTGTCGATTCACAGGATGACCTTTCAACTCGCGACCGTGCCGACACAAGCCGCATACCGCCCGGTGGAACACCAAGCTACACTGTCTTCTCGATTCGAAGTGGGTGGCAAATCAAGGAAAACGTCGACCTAACTTTGTCCGTGGAGAACATTTCAGACGAAGACTATAGAATACACGGCTCGGGACAGAATGAACCCGGCAGAAGTCTAAATGTAAGCGTTCGGGTCTCGCTCTAGGCGAAGGAGAGTCGGCAATTAGTTAACAGAGAATGCCGGAATACCATAACGCTTAAAATCGAACGCAGCTTTTGGTACATAGTGTGACGGGAATAATGCGATCATCTTGGGCGGTTGCTTTAAGCATTTCGGTTGTTGTTCATGGAGCTGTACTTACTTCCTTCGCGTTTATTCCTTGGAATTCCTACCAAAAAAATAATCCCCAAATGCTACTCTCAAAAGGTGATAGTGCTATTCAAGTGCGAATACTCATGACACCCATATCGGAACCACCGAAAATAACGGAATACGAATGTCCACCGGAGGAGGTTTCCGATTTGCAGGAGGAGATTCAACGCTTGGCTTCAACGGCAATGATAGAAGCGACCTTCATAGACGGCGTCGAAAGTGGAACTGCAAGACAACTCGAACATGAACAGAAACCTGCAAATACAGCTAGCCAAGAAGTGGGGTTTTCGTTCGATGAGGATTTCATAGAGTGGACCCCTGATAAGCTCGCTTTAACTGACGCTGCGAGAATGGTGTTTGAGGGGATAAGAAGTGCGATGATCAAGCTGGATCGATTACAGCAAGACTCTGCTGGCGAATCACTAATACCGCCACCGCAAGGACAGATTGTCGGCACATTATCTCGAAGTTCGCCTCAAGCGAAAACGAAGCAGGGTGTAAGAACAGGTATTGAAGTGTTGAACTTACCGCGACCTAAGTACCCATTGATTTCAAGACGTCGTGGCGAGGAAGGCATTGTGTTACTTGAAGTGGAGGTGCATCCTGACGGTAGTTCCGGGCAGATTAAGGTGATTAGTGAACCAGGCCACTCACGCCTACGTGCTGCCGCCATCGACGCAGCAGAGAAAGCTTCTTTTCGGCCAGCGAGAATTAACGGCAGGCCCATTCGGGATGTCGTCCGAATTCCTTTTCGGTTCGCACTGCGATAAAGTGGAACTCCGTAGGAATGCTCTCGCAATGCTCGGTTTTGAAAGTAACAGACGGCCTAAGCATTGAGAGTTATTGTCTTCCGAGGCTTCTCTTTTTTCAGCACGATTCACTTCAAGAAACTTGGGACAGTTGGGACAGCTCGTGCGGTTACTTATGGTGAGCTGTGAAATGTTGTGGTTAGAAATCGTCGATTATGGTATCAAGAACGAAGAAAACCGCTGTTTAGGAATCAGCTAGAAGGGTCGAACATTGGATTTCTAATCCGAAAGTCGTGGGTTCGAGTCCCGCCCGGCGTAGTGATAGGAAGTGCTTGTGGGGTAAGGAGTTATCTCCGCAGGTTTCGTTAGCCGACCTTCCTGATAGGCTGCGATTTGGCCTCGGACGCACCCTGCAGGTCTGCCAGCACTCATAACGATCGCGCGATCAGTTCACGAGCACGGACAGCGAGGCCAATTGTCCTGAGAGCGTCGCAATGTTTACCGACACCAACATGCCCGACGAGAGGGGCGTCGCATCGCCCGGCCCTAGGGGGCCGTTCTGTCCTTCGGTGGGCACCGTGTTCGTCAACCCGAATGTGCCATACGCCACAGAGGAAAAAGCGAACGGCACCTGTTCGGTGTCGCCGTTTTCGTCCGGTGGTGTCTCGCCCTCCAAGCCATACAAGATGCGCACGTCACTTAATGCGCTGGAGGTGACGAACAGAGTAAACACATCACTGACTCCATTCCAACTGATAGTCGGTCGGGCTGGATCACCGGTAAGCTGGATTTGAGCCTGCGCGGGATCGACCGACGCGCCGCTGCCGGAGCTTCCATCGGTGTTTACATATCCCAAAGTCGTGTAGGCCCCGGACACCGGAGGATCCTGATCGTCCTGGCCGGGATCGGTAGTATCTCCCATACCCGTCCCTGAATCCCCTCCACCGTCCGGTGACATAACCGGACAGAAATCCGTAATTGTTGTGTCAGCCTGCTGCTGAACACCGGTCTTCTGCTGTTCGTCGGAACACTTTATCGCCTCTGCACCGTTAAGTAGGTCATTGACCGTAAGCCCGACATTGACCGCCTGTGCGGGAGCGCCGACAACGGGCAAGCTGCTGGCGGCATTGGTTCCCACCCGAATCAGTTGACTGGCTCCCTCTTGGCCGGCATCGAATCCTGGGCGATCATTGTTAAGAAAAGCGTCCGTGTTCTGGTTCGTCACCCCCGCATTCGTAAACGAGGCCGCGCCTCCGATGACACCGACAACCAGACTTGTTACGGCAACTGCCGGAGATATTGTAATGAAGCCGAAAGCGCCAAGCGTGAATATGCCCAATCCAACCCCCGCTGCAAGCATACTTGCGAAGTTCGTTGCCTGCCTCGTACTACTACCGCTTACGGTGTCGCGCGCAACTTCGTTGAGACAATTGATTTTTTCCTGTTCGTCCACAATGAGGAGGCACTCTCCGGCATTCTTCCGAGAGGTGCTTGCAGACACACCTTTCAAATCACTTGTGCGTTTAGACGCTGTGCCGGTCTCGTTCAACTCGGCTACGCCAGCGATCATCGAAAGTAGTACCCGATCAGCCTTACGCAGGTCGTCGCCAGCAATCGCCACAGGTCCGACCCCCGAAACCTCGACGACGAACTCGCCCGATGCGTTCAACTCGTCGAGCGTATCCTGCAATGCTTGAATCTGTTGATTAATGACCGCAACCGCCTCCGAAGAATCAACGGAACCTGGCAGATCGTTCTCGATCAACGCGAGGTTGTCCAACGTGGATTGGGAGCTTTCGATAGCCACCTCCAGAATAATCCGAACAAACGTTCCCGGGGCGACGCCGTCGAGTTCAAGCAAGTCGTCGATCATCAGCGAGCGCTGAGAATCGATGCCTTTTAGCGAGACCGTCACCTCGGCTGCTCGGAATTCTCCCGTGACCGGATCCACGAACGGTGGGACGGCCACTCTTAGGCTGCCGTCCTGAGTGTCCAAAGCCTCGACGCTCACAAGAAAGCCTCCAGCCCCCCGGAACTCGACCTCCACCGTGGATCCTTCAAGGATGGATGGAGCGGAAATCGTCAGGAACTGCCCAGGAGTCAACCGAGCTGACGACAGCACGATGTCGCTACTACCGATCAATGGAGTGTCACACCCAGACATGGAGATCGGCCCTGTCACGATTAGGAAAACACACAAGACTGCGACATACTCGCGTCCCATAGAATTCGTCATCTTCCCAAGTTCCCATACCCGCTAGCCGGTCTAGTCACTTCGAACCCGAAACACGGCGGGAGCGTATTCGGAAACGCCTTAATGACTGCCTGCGGTATCGTCAAAACCACTCATTCCACTTTGGGCAATGACGGAACGACCGACAACGCATGCTATCGATGAATAAATAAGGATCTCGAAATGCTGCCCAAGAGCAGCGAAACCATCCATCCATTTGACGATGATAAACTAGGGTGCTGCTTTGCTTCGCACTGGATACTAGGATTTCTCACACACGAACAAAACTGCGAAGCGCTCCAGCGACCCAGATAATGCCTCGAATGTAGTTCTCGCACCGAAGCCTGCCTTTTCTTCTGATATGCCGTGGCAAGGCGCGTTCCAACCCGTACCAAGGCGATTGACCAAGAAACTCACAATAAACGTGAAAAACGTCTTGAGAGTGATGAAAACTTGGACCATAATATTTGTTAAACGGTCAACTAATGAATACTGTAGTGAACTCACAGACAGCTAGGCAGGAGAAGTCGAACCCAACCTGGAGCGCACTCCATGCGTCGAAACGGTAGCTGCCCATGGCTCCGCAGTCGCCGAGCGAACCGCTTGATACTGTCGTAGCCTCCTGTGAACGCGTGCTCCGTACCAACCGTAATGTAGAACTCGGCAGTCGTGCTGATGTCGCATGAAATCTTGCTTCGCATCGACCAAAACTACAAGAGCACATGCAAGATCGAACCGGAGAATTAAGAGCGAGACTAGAAATGTCTATTCTGCTTTCGAAGCGAACGAATACGCTTGTCAAGGCTCTCTTTGATGAACCGCTCTCGAGCAGGGTCGAGAACGCGTTGATCGAATCCGTTGGCTCCAATATTCCCTTCTGTGAGAACGAAACGCCTGAGGGTATGGAGCGTATAAGGTTTGCCGTTATGAAATTGATTAAGGAAAACGAAGAAGATTTCTCCTATGCAATCGAACTCGCTTATACAGATTGGCGTGACCTCCTCATGGATGCAGGGTTTGGTCACAAGAGTGACGCACATATGAATTGGTATCATTCTGTAAAAGGTGTTCTTTAATTGGATGTCGAAAAAGAAAACGCCACTACCGGAAGGAAGATTCTTAGGAAGTGGCGGACTTCTCGCATTGATACCAGCGGCGGCTGGCATCTTGCTATGGATTCTGCTCGGCTGGTGGTTCATGCTCTTCTCTGTGATTCCGCTGATCCTCTATATCGAATACATGACTTACGGTGTCCTACTTCTTCTAGCGGCATGGATTCGTTGGAGGAAAACGCCAATCCGTGGCATTCTTGTCTACTCGGACTCGCCTAATTGGAGCGACTACATCGAGCAAGAATGGATGCCTCGACTTGGTGAGCAGGTCTTGGTCTTGAATTGGTCCGAAAGAGGTTCCTGGGGAAAATCACTTGAAGTCCGTATCTATCGCCGGTTTGGAATTGGTGACGACAATTTCAATTTCAATCCGATGTTGATTTACTTCCGAGGGCTTCGCTATCCGTTTCTTTATCGTTTCTTCTTTGCCTTTCGAGATGCCAAACACGGTAACAGAGAGCACTTCAACGGATTGAGGGGCACCTATTCAATCAGTTTGAATCGGAGCAATGTTGAGCTTTAAGACTATGAGTTATTTGGCTTGAAGGGTAAATCATTTCGAGGTGGGCGACGGCTGGATGTTGAGTTAGATGCCATATCGTCGCGATAGAATCGCCTCGGCGAATGAAGCTTCTGAGCGTACAAGAAACGGTTAATTAATGGATCAATCTCAGTGGTCAGTTTATCTTGTGCGATGCGCGAACGGCTCCCTTTACACTGGGATCGCGACCGACGTATCTCGTCGGCTTAAAGACCATCAACAGGCTAACAGCAAGGGCGCTAAGTACTTGCGAGGCAAGGGGCCGTTGTGTTTGGTGTTTCAAAAGAAAATCGGCGCCAAAGGTCTGACACTGCGGGTGGAGAGTTCTATCAAGAAGCTCTCGAAAGCACTCAAGGAAGCCCTGGTCGAGCAAGACCATCTGATCGACGAGATCATCAACGAGGCTCAAAGTGACTCCGTAGTGTCGAAGGAGTCATCAAGTTGCGACGGCGAGTATAAGAAAATGCCGCGCGAGACGCTTGAAATCAAATGCACCGCCAGGGACTCGAACCCCGGACCCGCTGATTAAGAGTCAGCTGACCGATGATCGTAAGTACTTGGAAACACAAGCACTTACGGTCTCGGGCGATTCTGAGTTGCCGTTAAACTTGCCGCTTTTCCTGCGAAATGACTCAGAATTGGCGATCATCGTTGAGAGCTGGGCAGCGCTCCCGATGCCAGTGCGCGCAGGGATCGTCGCAATGGTCAAGGCGGCGACACAATGACGGCGATTCTCGACAAAGGCAATGCGCTAAGTTTCAATCGCTTTCTACGCTAAAGAATACGGTGCCGAAATGTATGAATGCGAAAGACAAACCTCGGATCAGAGTTTGGTACGGCGTGACGCGATGGGTAGGTACAAGAAAGGTAACCCGCCCGGTCCTGGGCGAAAGCCAGGGCGGCGAATGGGCACGCTCAAGCTCTTGGATTGCATTGATGAAGTTCTTGAGCGATTAGTTGACGATCGTACGGTAGAGGCGACCTTACAAGCGATCATCGATGAGAGAGGCGTAATGGGGTTTGTCGAGTTGCTTAAGAATACCGGCACCTGGGCTTTTCTCTTGAGTAGGGTAGATCGCGACGAAGGCAAGACGGACAGTGGATGCAACGGATTTGCGGTCGTAATGGTAGAGCAAGAGCGTCCCGCAGACTTCGACAGTTTGTCATATGGGCAAGGCGAGGATATTTGATGGTCATAGCTGGACATTCATTTGGCATAATGCCAAAGAAGAGTCCACGATCGGCCTGTCTCGCGACGCCAGCGATTCAGTTACGATCGCGGGGCACACGACATTTATGGCATAGGAAAGGATAATTTGCTCACCGTGGCGTAGCGGGGCTATTCAAACTCGGAGTCTGGCACGCCATGTTCAGCTGTCAACTCAAAGGATTTGCGGCATTGGTGCATGTAGAGCTTGGAGATTTCTTCTTGACTATGAGATGGAATTGCATAGGTTTGCTTGACTTGAGTTGCGTGCGAATAACCGACAAATGAACCGTGGGAGCCTTTCCCTTTTGTACGGTAGAAGATAATCCCGTACTCGCTCATCTTTTTTTTGAATTTGCGAAACTTCAATAACTCATGCCGGTACGAGTTGTCTCACCGTACAATCTTCGGAATCTAGATTTACTTTACGCTCGGTCGGCATGTTTCTCTTATTAGCGTTGGACGTGATTCGTTCCATCAATTCCACTGGAAGTGATTGTGCAACTTGGAACTTTTTCCAATATTCCTTGTCAGCCGATCGAAATTGATTCGCCTTGTGCGCTTCAGCTGAGAAACAAGACGTCTCAATCAGTTCAAGAAGTAAAGAAACCGCGCCTTCAACACTATCATCATCTGCTACCAAGTCCATATTCAAGCAGTGCGCTGTGAATCTGCCGCAATCATCATATTCTGATGGGTAGACTACGATTTGGAATTGAACATACGGTTGCACGGTCCGCTCCTGTGATAGCATAAATGCTCACATACAGTATATCGTACCTTGCGCAAGAAATACATGTAAATTTGTACAGGACTTGTATACCGTTATCGGACAAGATGCCTGTTTTTGGGGCTTGATTGGTGATTTTCGCCTAGAGTTTCCATGTTCCATCCAGTGCCAAATGAAATATTTTGGAAGTTGGCCACACGCACCCATTTGCCACTACGGCCTCGCCCCGATGCGGTGGGCGATTGTTAGGGTTTGGGTAGCCGAAATCTCTTTTCGACTTCTTTGAGTGTGCAATGCAACCTATTTATGACTGGCGGGATATCAACCTGTCTTCCCTCTGTATCGATGTCGAAATCGTCAATTGTGAAAAACAATTTTGCTGTAGGCGCACCGGCGAGCTTGCTCATATTTATCCTATTGGCCATTTGTTCTGTTACTTCGATAATTATTTCAACGCGCTCCCATCGCTTTCGTTCGGGAGCTATAGCAGATTGGCCAAGTTTGCTTCGTAGTTGTTTTGCCTTCCGTTCTTTGTGCCGTGCCTGTCTTACGATGTCTTTGTTTGCTTTTCTTTTTGCTTCGTCATGACCCTTGTATCGGTCTATTGTTTTTAGTTTTGTTCTGTATCTTAGTTTTTCGGCTTCAATTTCAAGTTGGCGGATTTCACTTGATTCATCCAGAATCATCTTAAATTGCACCATTCCGCTGTTTCGTACTTTTGCAGCGCTATTCAAAACTATATGACCTGCATCATTAACAGACAGTGATTCGATTGGTACAACCGCCCAATACAAACCCTTGAGAGTTCTCGCAATCATTACAGATTGCTTGCATCGTTTCACTTCCTCTTTTTTCTTGTCGATTGCTTGCTTCGTGAACCCATTGAACAGCCGTTTGATTTTTGCTTTGGCAACAATCCTGTCTGCTTCTATGATTGCTGTCTGCAGTGGCGTAGCGACCTTTTCGATAGGCGGGATCGGTTTTGCTGGCGTAGTTTGTAGCGTCAAAATCCAGATCAGCGAAATGATGATATTCATAGTAAGCTCCTGACATTTTCTCTTTGTGGTTCTTCCTGACAGCTACCTTAGCAGTATGCCTTTCTTTTAATTAGGGCGTTGGACCGAACAAAGACAGCTGAAACTCTGCGTAATCGAGTAGATCGACGACGCAATCTGAGTTTTGATCGGCGAGTGGGCGGCCATCCGCATTGACTGGAATACCCATCGGCGTGAAATCGCACTGATCGGGAACGTTAAGGATGCCATCGTCGTCAATATCTCTATCGCAATTGTCGAACGTACCGTCGCCGTCAAAATCCTGGCCCGCGCACGCCGCTTGAAACTCGTATGCACCGATGTCGATTCGAGCGCCGACAACGCGCGGATTGCCGTCAATGTCTTCAATTGGAGCCGTCGGGTCGTTCAGATAGAGTGGGTCGCCAGCGTCGATGAACGGTGAATTTTGAGTAAGGTTGTAGTTTCCATCCACCCACATATTACTGAACTGATCGAAGAATCCAGGCTGCACAAAGAATGGATTGGCTGTGCCGGAGAAGAGGGGGGTTGAGGAGTTACTAAGTGGCCCTAGAAGGTTGTCCCAAAGAATAACATGGCTGATTGCGCCTGTATGGTTAATGAAACCATACTGGCGGTTGCCGGTTACGGTGCAGCTCAACACTGTCTTTGAAGAGTTGCCAAAACCTGATCCACCGTTTCCGGCAATGACACAGTTGTCAATAAGGCCACTGCCCCCAGAGATTCCATAAATGCCGTTTCCCGTCATGAGCGATTGTGTGATAGTTCCGTTGTGGCCACTAACGCCGTAACGCTCATTGAGTCTAATCGTACAGCGAACAATGTCTGCAGTACCGCCGATTGTGCCATCGGCGCTCCTCGTGTTCTCGATGATTGTATCTACAATAGTTCCGTCGCAACCCGCAGTACCACCGTTCTTGTTGTTATCAACCAAGCATCTTTGAATGTCTCCGTCGCAATCGTTTAGCCCGACGTTCTCGTTATTCAGTATTTGGCAGTCTTCGATACGCCCGTCTGCTTGCGAAATTCCGACAGAACTATTATCGCGTATCACGCAACGCTTGATGACGGCAAGCGAACTATTACCCTCAATGCCCTTCGTCCCGCCCGTGATCGTAAACCCATCAAGAATCGTGTTTGTCTGGTCCTCACCGCCAGAGAAGGTAACGACCGATCCAAGCCCACCGGCATCGATAATTGTCGCTGCTACGATGGCTGGGTTGTTCGGATTTGTGCTCTGCACCGTGATGACCTTCCCGCCAAAGCTGATTGCCTCGAAATAGGTTCCGGTGTCAACGATGATCGTATCGAATGGCATAGCGTTAGAAATGGCAATTTGAATCGTTGGAGCATCGAGGGGGACGCGAATCGTTACCCCAAAAGCAGATGATGCGACGGCCAAGACCAAACCTATCGAAGTGAAACGTGCAATCATAGTTGTATCCTTTTCAAATGGGCGGGCTGATATCATACCATATCGATGCACCGCATTGCAAGGAGTAGAATCCCCGTGCAGTGGGCTGGTTGTGTACGCAATGCGGCACTTGCGGTCGGCTGGGTTGAAATCAGCTCTCGGTATTCAGCCTTCAAATACGGATCGGACAGTCCCTAACCCGGTAGGCTGGATGCTGGACCCTGCGCCTGATAGAATTACACTGCACGCATATGAATGCCAACGACGTCTATTTTCTGCGCACCTTAGCGCAGCTCGCCCGTGGAACAAGTATCGAGCTGCCGCTGGTTGGTGATTTTGATAGCTCGGATGAAAGAGTCTGCGAGATGGCTCACACATACAGGCTCGAAACAGAGATTCCGGCTCTGCTGTGGGAGCTTTCGGTAACAAAGCGTGAATCGGACTTCAGCGGTTCATTTATTGCGCTTCGATCGCTAGGGCTGGTCGAATCCGAATATCGGGAATTCGTGCTGCCTTCTGCTAAGTGCCAATTCATTACCCCGGATGGTGATACCGTGCATCTGCAATCGGTCTCGGCTGCGCGTGGCCCAGAAGGGCGTGAAGCGAAAACTATCGTTTCACGTTGGGGAAATGGGCGATTCGCAAGAGAATCCGGTACAGTGATGGAGTGGTACGCATTAACGACGGCTGGCTGGAAGAAAGAAAGCGAACTTGAAGCGGAAGCTGCATCCGATCCAACGCAATGGCTCGATGGCCCTACCCTTGTGCAAAAAGGATATGTATCCAAAGGGCAACTCTCGAAGTTAGCTCAGCAACATCCAAGCATTCGTCGTAGGGCAACTAGACAAGATCAACTGCGTTTGGACAACCGACGCATCCAGTGGGTGTATGACACTCCGAGAGTCTACCAGCTATGCCCCGAATCACGCAGAGAATAGCGGCGCCAGAGTTTCCTCAAAGTTTCCACGAATAAAAATCAAAGTGCCTAGACTCTATTTATTTAGACCAATGTGCTATTTCCGCGCCTACTGTAAATGGAAACTGAGTTTCCAGCCGATAGCCGCGCGTAAGATTGCGGCCATGAACACAATACTTCAAGACGACGCGCGGGAGCGCTGGGCTTTGCCTGCCAAGGCAACGGCTCGGCTGCTCGGTATTTCCGAACGACACTTATGGACGCTGCATTCCAGTGGGCGGATACCGATGCCGGTAAGGCTTGGACGCTCCGTTCGCTGGCGGCGGGATGAGCTGCTCGCATGGCTTCAGGCCGGTTGCCCGTCACGCGATCGATGGGAATCGAAAGAGGCGTCGCAATGAAAAACAACTCGACTGAGATTCCGGTCGCATTGACCGAAGGCTTCCGCCATGACCGTCTTGCATTACGACCCCGTGAAGCAGCTCGCGCGCTCGGGATTGGTGAGCGGCTGCTATGGTCGATCACCAACCGGGGCGAAATCCCACATGTGCGAATAGGTCGTGCGATTATCTATCCGACAGACGCACTGCGCGGCTGGCTCGCAGATCGCGCGAGTAACAACGCGAGAGTGGGTGCTAATAAATGACTTTACACATTGCAAAAATGTCACCAATAAGTCGAAGAAAATCGGAATCCAGCGACAAACGAAAAAGATGGAAAATGCAAAGTCGGGAAAGCAAGCGTGCCCCATGTGGGATTCTTGCCAAACCCATGAGCATAAGTGCAATAAATATGACACTTTACGGAATCTCTAAAAGAAGCGAGCAATCAACGTGACTGCAACGACGGGCAATGGCCACGTCGCCGGCATCTTGGCTAAGCTGGAAGCAGTAATGCCGACAGGTAGCGGCTGGGATGCGCGATGCCCTGCGCATGATGACAAGAATCCGTCGTTGTCTGTCAGCGTTGGCGATGATGGTAGCGCACTACTTTACTGCCATGCGGGTTGCAAGATTGATTCGATATGCGACGCGATAGGTATGAAGAAAAGCGACCTGTTTTCGCGAGAGGGAAAGAACGGTATCAAGCCAACAAAGACTATCGAGACGATTTACGATTACTGCGACGAGAGCGGCAAGCTGCTTCGCCAAAAGATTCGATACGCCGGCAAGACTTGGAGTCAACGCAAGCCGGATGGGTTCGGTGGATGGAGTTGGAAGATGGGCAACGCGCGTGATGTGCTGTATCGCTTGCCCGAACTAATCAAAGCCGACCCGAACGAGTGGGTATTCGTCGTTGAAGGCGAAAAAGATGCCGATCTATTGGTGCAGCTAGAGCTTGTCGCGACGACCAATATCGGCGGTGCGGGAAAATGGCGGGACGAATACAACCGACACCTGCGAGGTTGCAAGGTTTGCATTCTGCCGGACCATGATGGCGCTGGACGAAAGCATGCCGAGCAAGTGGCACGTTCGCTGTCGGGCATCGCGTCTGCCGTCAAGGTGGTCGAGCTTCAGGGCTTGACCGAAAAGCAGGACGTTAGCGACTATATTTCAAAGCAAGGCGACAATTGCGATGTTCCGGACCTGCTGATCGGGCTGGCGGAAGAGGCGGACGTTAGGGCGGCATTGACTGTCCGAAACGGAAAGTCAATGTCAAGCACTCGACAAGTCAAGCCCGAGCCGAACGATGAATTCAAGCCCTATGCGGTGCTCACCTGCATCGATGACGTTGAAGAGCAAGATGTCGAATGGCTTTGGGATGGCATGATTCCGCTTGGGATGCTAACGATGGTCACGGGCGACCCAGGCTACGGCAAATCTTACGCTTGCGTTTCATTGGCTGCGCATATTTGCAGCGGAAAACCGATGCCGGGCACAACTATATCGACCGAGCCTGCGAGCTGCATTTATCTTGCGGGCGAAGATGATGTTGCAAGGACTATTAAGAAGCGCATGCGAGGCAGTGGATACACGAACAATGGCAAGTTTCACCTGCTTGATGGAATCCAACGCAAGCATGATGCGGAGTACCCGGACAACTTCAATCTTGAAGGTGATTGTAGATACCTTGAGGACATTATCAAAGAAATCGGCGACGTGAAAATGGTAGTCATCGACACGTTGGATTGCTTTGTTGGCACAAGCGACACCAACAACGCGACAGAAACGAGGGCGATCACAACACAACTCTCAAGGCTGGCTGAGCGGTACAACCTGGCAATCGTCGCTGTTCGACACCTGAACAAAAAGAGCGGCGACAAAGCGATACACCGGGTAGCCGGTTCGGTTGCTTGGGTAGGTGCATCGAGAGCGTGTTTCGTGGTTGCACCTGACCCCGATGATGAGACTAAGGAGCAACGACTCTGGGCCTGTGTGAAGATGAACATCGCACGGCAGCCGGACACGTTGTGCTTTCGCATAGGCAACGGCTATCGCCTCGAATGGGGTGACACGGTTGATAAGACGGCTGACGACATACTCACGCCACAACGGCCAGAGAGGTCGCACAAGACGATCGACGAGGTAGGCGAGTGGTTGTGCAGGTTGGTATCGAATGGGCCAGTGCGTGCGTCTGATGTGCATGGAGCGGCAGACGTTAAAGGCTATG
Organism: Phycisphaerae bacterium; assembly: GCA_029260035.1. Classification (GTDB taxonomy): domain Bacteria; phylum Planctomycetota; class Phycisphaerae; order UBA1845; family UBA1845; genus OFTM303. Next base: position 27,753 of record JAJDEA010000094.1, on the reverse strand, counting down.
CTGACAAGACGGTGCGAAGAGCAAAAGACCGTTGCGGTATCGTGTGCCGAATGATGAAGCTGGACGGTGATGAACGGAAGGTCTGGTACTGGTCGCTTGCGAAGTTGGTCAAGGGTGTCGGGGTCCAAGCTGACCAAACTGACCAAGTTGACCAAGCATAGTTGGTCAGTATGGCCAAGAAGGTCAAAATACTCTCTCTAGGAGTTGACCAAGTTAGCGACGAACGGATGACAGGAGCGATGCGACGATGATGCGGCATAGTGTTAAGATGGGTAGGGGGAGATATCTTGTGAGTTGTTGAAACCCCTGACCGTATCACAAGCGCGCACATTTTCCGACAGAAATGAGACTTTTACTTGAGGCTGTAAAATGATCGAACCGCTAATGAATCTGTTGTCGAGGATGCGCTTCGAGCGGATATCCGCGAGAGTGGAACTTTCTCCGTGCAATGTCTAGAGATTCGACGATGATATCCTTTTTGACATACCATGGCTAGTGTGATATTATTGAGGATATGAGCAAGAAACGAGTAAAGACCGACCTTGGTGCCCAGCTGCGGGCGGCATTTGCTGAAAGCGGCCTATCCCGATTCGAGTTGGCGAGGCGAGCAGGAATCAGCTACGCGATCGTACACCGTTTTTGTGGTGGCGAACGAGATGTCACACTTGCGACAGCCTCGAAATTAGCTGCCGTACTCGGAGTAGAATTTCGCACTAAACGAAAGTAGGCAACGATGAGATTGTGCAAGGTATCGTACACTGACTCCGACAAAAAGCAGCGGCGCTCAAAGCGTTGGTATGTCGAGCTGCGTGACCATCGCGACGTAGTGCGGCGGATTCCCGCGTTTGAAGACAAGAGAGCGTCAGGCGAGTTTGCCCGTAAACTGGAGCAGCTCGTCGTGACGCGAATTGCCGGTGGGACGCTGGACGTTGTGATTACTCGTTGGCTTGAGGGGCTGCCTGAAAAGGCTAGGAGCAGGCTGGCGAGGATAGGTTTGCTCGATGCGGAGCAAGTAGGGGCTCATAAACCTTTGCAAGCCCACTTAGTGGACTACAAGGGGTTTCTGGTAGGCAAAGGGAACAGCGGTCGCCATATACGCGACACCGTACAACGGATTCGAGTTGTATTGGACAAGACAAACGCGGTTTTTCCAACGGCCCTACGAGCCAGCGCCGTGCAGGCATTCCTGACTCAGCTAACGAGTTGCGCAACGAGCCCTGCAACGGTGAACCACTACCTGCAATCGATCAAGTCGTTTTCCCGTTGGCTGGTGCGCGAGCGTCGAATGACCTCCGATCCGCTACGATATATGTACAAGCTGAAAACTGAAACTGATATTCGCCGAGTGCGGCGAGCGCTGGAGCCTGAAGAATTGCGTAGGTTATTGGATACGGCATACGACGGACCTGTTCGGTACAAAATGTCCGGCCCTGAGCGGTATTGGCTCTATAGGCTGGCGCTTGAAACAGGGCTACGAGCGAACGAGCTGCGGTCTCTGACTCGCGCAAGTTTTGAGCCGGACAACTCCGAACCAAACATTGTCGTTGAGGCGGCCTACAGCAAGAGACGACGCCGTGACGTTCAACCTTTGAGGCGGGAAACGGCTGCTGAGCTGCGAAGTTTTCTTTTCGGCAAACTTCCGCGTGCTGCCGCGTTTGCCATGCCAGAGAAAACGGCCAACATGTTGCGGGATGATCTAGCCGATGCCCGTTCCGCTTGGCTCAACGAAGCCGCGAAAGACGAAAGAGAATTGAAACGACGAGAGGAAACCAGTTTTCTCCGATTCTGTGATGACGCAGGGCGTGTTGTGGATTTCCATGCGCTGCGACACTGTTTCATCACGAATCTTGCGAGAGCAAATGTGCATCCAAAACGAGCCCAAACGCTCGCCAGGCATTCAACCATTACGCTCACGATGGATCACTACACGCATACGTCTCGTGGTGAATTGGCCGAAGCCCTGAATGGATTGCCCGACCTGTCGCGCCAATCAGCCGAAAGGCAACGCGCAACGGGAACCTGTGATATTGCCGAAAAAAACTTGCCGGTTCTCTTGCCGTCAAAAGGCACATTCGAGGGCATTTCAGTGCAACGGGATGCAGGCAAATCGGAAATGCCGACGGGTATTTCCACCACGAGAAATACGGCGCAACGTAGCGAAAAACGCGGTTCTTCGCCGAAAAGCAGCAATGCACCGCCAGGGACTCGAACCCCGGACCCGCTGATTAAGAGTCAGCTGCTCTGCCAACTGAGCTAGCGGTGCTTGGTTTCGCCTATTCAATCATCGAGTGGCGTGTCCGTCAAGACGGCGAGCCTGTCAAGAACGGCTCCTGTTTCCTTTTCGGTTGGCGGATAAGTGGAATAAGGATGCTCGAACGCCGTCGGATCACCCCCGATGCAGCCCTTATAGCCACCAGCGATCAAGTGTTGCGGCGAATAGCGAACCTGCTGAGAAGAAACATGCAATCGAATGCGACAGTTAAACAGAGCTTGCGCTAATCTCGCAAGCTTCGCCCGGTCAGGTGAAGGAAAACAGCTTCGAGGTTTGGCTGGTCAAGGTGGAAACTCGTGAACGCTTCTTTCTCCTGAATACTTGCAAGTGCAGCCAACGGATCATCCGTCTCGATGCGTATCGTTTTCTGCCGGGTGGTCGCTCGAGCGATGCACTTTCCACCATGCTTATTGATGAGGTTCTCGACTGTATCAAGGGCGAGCAGCCTGCCTTGGTCGAGGATGCCAACACGATCGCATAATCGCTCCGCCTCCTCCATATAATGCGTTGTATAAATGATCGACGTTCCGCGTTCCTTGAGTTCTTGAATGTTCTCGAAAATTGCATTGCGCGACTGCGGATCGACACCGACAGTCGGCTCGTCCAACAGAAGCAGGGGGGGGGCGTGTACGATTGCGATCGCCAGATTCAAACGCCGCTTCATACCTCCAGAATACGTTTTCGCACGATCTCGGGCGCGGTCGGTTAGTCCCACAAAATCGATGGCCCACGCGGCTCTATCCTTTAGCTCAGATTTCTTAAGGCCATGTAGCTGGCCGAAAAAAAGAACGTTTTCTCGCCCCGAAAGATCATCGTAGAGGGCGAGTGCCTGAGGTGCGACGCCGATTTTTTTGCGGGCAATGGAGGTAGTTGGTGCTTCAGTGCCGTCGATCTCGATCGCGCCGCTGTCCGGCGCAAGCAAGCCGACCGCTAGATTGACAGTTGTTGTCTTGCCCGCGCCATTTGGGCCAAGTAAGCCAAACACTTCGCCGCGACGAATTTCAAGGGACAGTGCGTCAACGGCTGTCCGATTGCCAAATACCTTAGTCACGTTGTTCAAGCGCAGCATCATGGTTTGAATCATAGCTGCTATCGGCGGTGTGAACAATTACGGTCGGCGTAAGGAATTACCAAGAAACGGCAGTCGTACAAAGTATGTTAGCGAATCAATCGACCAGGGTTGAACGAATGGTGACGCGTGTGCTTGTTCCGCTCATGTCGCCGATTTTGAAGAGGTGCCAGCCGTCCCATTGTTTCCAGGTCCAGGCCAGCGTGTTTTCATCGACGCGATGGATCGTGCCTTTGCTTATGACGCTGCACCAGCCGTTTCTTCCGCGCGTCTTGATGTGCCATGTTTGCGACGCTTCGTCAAAGGTTGCAAATCCTTTGGCGGTTTCGCCGAATCCGTCAAACCACCACATACGATATTTTCGGTGCTTTGTGTCCCAGGTCCAAATGCTCATGCCCGACATGGGCCCGAGTTCGCCCAGTTCGAAATGACTTCGATCCGTTAGAAATCTCCCGTCACACTCCCATATCGCCTCGCTTGTTCCTTTCGTGATAAGCGGCTCCTGCAAGCCCAACATCTTTACCCGGCCGGACGTTTCCCAATTTCCAACCAGCATGTTGAGTTTCTCAAGTTCCGGCGAAGGCTCGGGGATCATCTCCTTGACCTTCTCCAGGTCGAAGTTCCGCTGTAAGCAACCGTTAAGAAGAGGGAACATCGAAACAAGGCCAATTTTCAATACGATCAACGACTCTCTTTTCACAGCAATTACTCCTCACAGCAGAAACACGCCTCGCAATGATATAATGATAATCGCTATCGAAGGCCACCACAACCCGCGAGTTTCCGCGTAGTGCCATAAGTTGGCACGAAAAGGGTCTGTTACGCGAGTCTTTCCGCCAACAATTCGACGAGATGCTTTGGCGTAGCGCCGGTGTGATGGTCAATTTGCTCTCGGCAACTAAATCCCGATATCGCTATCTGGTCGCCATCGCACTCGCGAATGGAGGGGAATAAGCGTTGTTCACCGATCGCCTTCGCTATGTCGTAATGTTCCTTTTCATGGCCAAACGATCCCGCCATGCCGCAACATCCGCTGTCTATTTCGCGAGATTGTCCAGGCCAAAACCTTGCCAACAATTCGTTCGCGTCATCCGTTCCGATTTCGGCCTTTTGGTGGCAATGCCCATGATAGAGCACGGAGCCGCCGTCTTGGAGCGGTTCGAGAGCCGTCGGCTCGTCGTAAAGAACTTTGGCTAGAAATGTCTCGATCGTTTCCACATGGCCTGCCAGGCGCCTGGCGGCGCGGTTGCGTACAAGTTGTGGATATTCATCGACAAAACTCAAGATGCAGCTAGGCTCGGTACCGACGATCGGTACTCCCGCGCGTGCGAATCGACCCAACTTGAGTACGTTTGCCTCTGCCATTTGAGCAGCTTCCGAAAGCAGCCCTTTGCTGATGGCGGGCCTGCCGCAACAAAGCGTCTCAGGACAACGAACGTCGTACCCAAGCCTAGCCAGGAGCGTCACCGCCGCTCGGCCAACTTCGGGCGCGAAGTAATTGGTCCATGTGTCTACGAAATAAACGATGAGGCCGCGAGGATATGTTTTTCCTTTTGATTGTCTCGCGTATCGTCGAAACCAGGAACGAAATGTTCTGGATGCGAACCTCGGCAGGGGGAAGCGACGATCCAGGCCGAAACGCGATTCGAGCCGCGACCGCACGAGATTCGATCTGCCTAGCATGTTGGCCAGTCTTGGAAACCAACTGGCTCTTCGTGCGTGTTTGGACATGTCGGCAATTAAACGCGAACGCGGCATGACCCCGTCTTCGAGGTTCTTGCGAAACAAATATTCCGCCTTGATTTGCGCCATATCGACGCCCGTTGGGCATTCCGATTTACACGCCTTGCACGAAATACAAAGGTCCATGACTTCTGCCAGAGCTGGGTCGCTGAGTCCGTCGAGCAGTCCACGGTTGGAAAGAGCCACTCGCAAAGCGTTGGCACGAGCGCGTGTTGTGTGCGTTTCATCGAGCGTGGCCATGTAGGATGGGCACATTGTGGCTGTTTGCGTCTGCCTGCATTGTCCGACGCCGCTACACATGCCCGCAAGGCCGGCGACTCCGCCGTGGCTGGAGAAGTCAAGGGTCGCCTTTTCATCTCGCAGCACGAAATCGCTTCCCCATCGAAGATTGTCAGTCATGGACGGAGCACCAACGATTTTATTGGGGTTGAGGAGATTGTCGGGATCGAAAAGCGATTTGACTTCCCGGAATGCACCAAGAATCCTATTGCCAAACATTTTCTCCGCCCAACACGATCGAACAAGGCCGTCGCCATGTTCGCCGGTCATCGCTCCTCCAAATTCGACTGCCAGATCGCTGACCGCACCAGCAATGCGGTGCATACACTGGATATCATCTTGTTGCTTCAGGTTTATAGCGGGACGAACATGCAAACAACCAACGCTGGCGTGCGCATAATAATTGGCGGTGATGCCTTCGTGCGCCAGAATATCCTGTAATTGTTTTATGTACTCTGCCAATCGGTCAGGTGGCACGGCGGTGTCTTCGACAAACGCTTGAGGCTGGTGATCGCCCGGTTTTGACATGAGCAGCCCCAGGCCTGCTTTCCGGAGGTTCCAGACGTCGGTCTGACGATCCAACTCGACAACTTGCGTTGCGGCATAACAGGATTCATATTGTTGCGATTCACATGCAAGATTCTCGACACTCTTGCTTACGTCTGCATTGCAGTCGCCCAGGAATTCCACGATTAGGATCGCAGCCGGTTTGCCTTGCAGGAAATCGCACCGCTTGCCGATCTTGGCGTTGGCTAGTCCGTTCTTGATTATGTCTTCATCTACAAGCTCGACAGCGGAGGGGTTGTGCTGAAGTATGGGAACTGTTGCTCGCAGTGACGGCAGGAGTTCACGAAAATGGAGCACGGCCAGAGCTTTCGCCTTCGGCAAAGGGAGCAGTTTCAGCGTTGCACGCACAACAATCCCGAGCGTACCCTCGCTACCGCAGAGTATTTGAATCGGATTGGCGCCATCGCTCGGCGCGCCGAGCCGATCAAGGCCATATCCCCCGTTGCTCCGAAGTATTTTTGGGAAGCGTTTTTGAATTTCGTCGAAGTGACGGTCGCGAATGGCGCGCAGGCCGTTTTCGATTTTCTCACTACGCGCATTCGAGTTTTGCGTTAAATTAGATGACGAATTGTTGGCGCTTTGAAACGTAACGCACTCGCCATCGGAGAGAACGACTTGAAGCGCTTCCACATGGTCAACGGTTCTTCCGAATACCACAGAATGTGCGCCGCAAGAGTTGTTTGCGATCATGCCACCGATGGTTGCTCTGCTGCTCGTTGCAACATCGGGCGCAAAGTGTAATCCAAATTCTGCGAGGTGAGTATTTAGATGGTCCAAAACGACGCCAGGATCAACCTCTACGGTTCGTTTTACAGGATCAACATGACCGATTTGGTGCATGTGTCTTGAGAGGTCAAGTTGCACGCCAGCGCCTAAAGCGCCGCCGGTTAGACCGGTTCCAGCCCCTCGTGGAACGATAGGTGTGCCGTGTTTCTTGCAGGCTCGAACTGTCGCAACGATGTCGTCGATTGTCTGAGGGAATACGACGCCAGCCGGCACGATTTCATAAATGCTGGCATCGGTTGAATACATCGTGCGCGCAAGTCGATCAAAGCGTACCTCTCCCAAAACTGCTCGTTTGAGTGTTTCCTCAAGGGCAGCTTGTGAAGTGGCGGCGCCAAGCACGTTCAGTGGTTGATTCAAGAATGCCTCAAGGTGAAATGGGAATAGTCTTATGGACAAGTGCAAGCTTGCGATAAAGCGACGCGGTGTTTTCTGCCATGCCAGCCAGTGAATGATTGGTCCGTGCATAATCACATGCTCGACCTGCGAGTTGCCGAGCGTAATTTCGATCTGTCAGAAGTTTGGCGAGTGCGTTTGCGAGTTCGTCGCTCGACCCGGGTTTGCATACAATCGCCGTTTCGTCGTTGCGAATGTGGTCGCAGAGAGGATTTTCGACCCCAATGGTAGCAACGCCTTGAGCCATCGCGTGCAAGGAATCAACACGGAATCCGGATTCAGCACCGGGTGTGACAAAAACATCAGCGCCGCATAGTGCCTCCAGTGGGTCACCCATGGGATCGGCGAATGTAATCGTTGAGGAAAGTCCGGCTGACCGAACCGCACGTCGAAGCGGCGTTTCGTGGCGACCCCGGCCTACGAAAAACAAGAGCATCGAAATTCCGCGCTTGCTCAACTTGTGAACGGCATCGATAAGCGTTTCAATCCCGGCGTTTCGTTCGAGTGCGGAAGTGCAAATGACGGTGGCCTCTCGCGATGGATCCGAATACGTCGTAGCTGTCTTGCTCGCCAGGATGCCGGGGCGAATCAAGGCGATTCGGCTGTTGTCGATTTTCAGTTGTTCCTGCAGAACGGCGGAAAGAGGCGTGCTGTAAGAGAGCAACGTTGCGATCCGCTCCTGCGGGATTCGTGCGAGCGCTTCGCAGTCGGCCATCGAAGATATCTGAAGGATCAACTCAGCTTCAAACACTTCGGCGAGATGTTGTGCCAGTCTGAAAGTCCCAGCCGAAGTCGCATGAACAACCAGAGGTGGCTGGGATGAAATACCATCCACAATCTGGCTCAATCGACGCGACTTGCCGAGCCAGGAAATGGGTTCGTGGAGGAGCGTCTGAACAGGACCAAGAGCGAGTTTTTCGATTCGCGGGTCAGAACTCACGAGTCGTAGCGGAATCGCCTGATCGACCAAACCCACCGTCAGATGTCGCAGGACTCGGCCGAGCCGATCAAAGGCATCGCTATCGACGCAGATGGCCGCGCTCGTAGGCTGGGAGTCGGCTACGGGTGGTTGCTCGGTCATGGTCACCATATCACCAATGGTATCTTTTCTGTCAACAAACCACCAAATCGATTCCGATTTGCTAGTATCGACTTCGTGCGCTATCTTGGCCCTGTTCTTTCTTCAGTTATAAACAGGATCAGCCCAGGACGTGAAAATATATCAGGGAATTCAGGCCGTAGAACCCCCTATCGAAGGGGTAGTGTTGGTCATCGGGAATTTTGACGGCGTTCATCGTGGTCATCAGCAACTTATCGCCCAAGCGGGTTTGTTTGCTGCCAACACGGGTGGATCGGTGGTCGCAATGACGTTTGAACCCCATCCACTGGCGATCGTAGCGCCCACCAAAGCCCCGGAAAGGCTTTGCGATCTGGATGAAAGGCTGAGGCTCCTCGATCGTGCCGGGGCCGACATTGTGGTTATTGCCAAGAGCGAACCATCATTACTTGGATTAGAGGCGGAAGAATTCGTCGAGAAAGTCATAAAAAATCGGTTATCCCCGACGCACATAGTGGAGGGTCCGTCATTCGGTTTTGGTCGCAATCGAACAGGTACGCCCGAGCTGCTTGCAAAGCTGGCAGGCCGCTTTGGGTGCGACGTGCATATTCTTGACCCGGTTCGTGTGCAGATTGATGAGCGAGAGTCGATGCTCGTTTCAAGCTCTTTGATCCGTCAATTGGTTCGTGATGGCAAAGTTCGACGTGCAGCGTTGTGCCTGGGACGGCCTTATAGCATGTTGGGAATTGTGGCAAAGGGCGAACAGCGTGGGGCAAGTCTTGGTTTTCCAACTGCAAATCTCACCGGCGTTGACCAACTCGTGCCAGCGGACGGCGTGTATTCCGGGACCGCAAGAGTAAAGGGCAAGACGCATCTTTGTGCAATTAGTATTGGGTCCAAGGAGACGTTTCAATCAGCAAGTCGGTGTATCGAAGCGCACTTGTTGGATTTTCAAGGGGACATCTATGATTGCAAAATACGCATTGAGTTTGGTACGCTCATTCGCAAGCAACAGGCGTTCAGTTCTCCAGAGGAGTTGATCCTACAGGTTAAGCGAGACGTCGAATTTGTTCGACATGAAGGCGCGGGGTATCACGCAACCCATCATGCAACAGAGAGTGACGAATGATTGACATTGCTTCTCGTATGTTTTCAGATGCTACTGAGAAAATGAAGGGTTGGCGAAAGCCGCTCTTGGTTACCCATGCGAAGCCGGACGGGGATGCGCTGGGTTCCTTGGTGGCTATGCGGGCGTTTCTTCGCGAAATGAATGCTGAGCCAATGGCGGCTTTGTTCGATCCGATTCCGCAGCGATATGCGATTTTTGAGCGGTTTGATAGACTTCCCGTTCTTGGTTCCGACTTGTCGCAGGAACAACTCGTAGATTGCGATTCGATCGTTATTCTGGATACATGTACTTACTCACAGCTTGGACCTATTGCGGATTGGCTTCAAGCGTCCGGCTTGCCCAAACTAGCCGTAGACCACCACATTTCGCGTGATGACTTGGCTACATTATATGTGGTCGACGAGACGGCAGCTGCGACCTGCCAGATTCTGACGGAATGGGCGCAGGTTGCGGGCTGGTCTATCGACGCCGACGTGGCGGACGCGTTGTTTGTAGGGTTAGCGATGGATACAGGATGGTTTCGACACTCGAATGTTAATGCCCAATGCTTGGCATGTTCAACAACACTGGTCGAACGAGGAGCTAAGCCTCACCTTCTCTATGAAGAATTGTTCCACCGGGAAAGTGAGGCGCGTCTTCGACTGGCGGGAGCCGCTCTGCAATCCATGGAATTTTCGGTGGCTGGACAAATGGCTGTCATGTGTCTGACGCCTGAGGTCATGACATCGGCTGGTGCGACCCCAGCGGATACGGAAGACATCGTCAATGAGCCATTGCGAATCGCCACGGTGGTTGTGTCGGTCCTGCTTGTTGAGCAAGAAGATGGTGTGATTCGCGCTAGCTTTCGCAGTAAGGCGCCTTCGCGCGATCGCTCGATAGACGTGGACGTTGCTGCTGTGGCTGGTTTATTCGGGGGCGGTGGTCATCGCCGGGCTGCAGGTGCGAGGATCTCGGGATTGCTTCAATCGGCCAAGCAAGAAATCAAAGAAAAAATAGGCCAAATCATCCAAAGCCCCTAATTTGAAAGAAACCTATGCAACTCGACCAGGCATTTGGGTGTAGAATGGTTTCTCTCGACTGGAATCTTCGTACATGAGAACTCGCTCGGCGATTGGCTCGAATCGGGCAGCGATTCATAAGGACTTTAGAAAGCATGATACGTGGACTATTCACGATTTTCTTTTCCAATCTAGTATTGGCCATAATCTTCGTACCGAGCATCCTGCTCAGTTTGATCTTAGGCCCAAATCTGATTTACGCAGTGCTTTCGTTCACTTGGGCGAAGACTATATTGGTCCCAAGCGGGATTCGTATCGAAACGGAGGGAATCGAGCATATTCGGAATGCAGACGCACAAGTGCTTGTTGGGAACCATCAAAGCGCGCTGGACATTCCTGTTTTGCTGGTTGTTTGCCGAGGACACTTACGGTTTTTGGCTAAGAAGTCCTTATTTAAGATACCCGTTTTCGGCTGGCTTCTTCGTTGGTTCAAGTCCGTTCCCGTGGATCGCTCCAATGCCCGCGTGACTCAGCGATCGCTCGACATTATGATGAAGCGGATGGAAAAGGCTCCGTTGACGTTCGCGATATTTGCAGAGGGTACTCGGAGTGACGACGGTACGCTGCTGCCTTTCAAACGAGGTACGATGAAAATCTGCCAGCGGGCAGGGCTGGATGTTGTGCCGTTTTCCATTGACGGAACCAACAAGGCCCACACGCGTGGTGAGTTTAGTGTAAGGCCAACCACAGTGCGCGTGTGTTTCGGCAAGCCCATCCCCGCCGAGCGGGTAAGCGAAATGAGTACCGATGAACTGCTGTCGGTTATTCGAAGCGCCGTGGAATTGGGGATAGGCCGATCGGGCAACGCGCAAACCTTGGTGGATGCAGAACCCCTGGTGACGGGGGGGACGTAGGGTATCTGCGATGGATACGATTGATCAAGTGCGAATCCGAGATAGGCTTGCTGGCCAACACATCCTCGTTACCGGTTCGACCGGTTTTCTGGCAAAAGCGTTCGTTGAGAAGCTCCTGCGCAGCGTCCCAACGATAGCCAGCATTCACCTGCTTGTTCGTCAAAGGCCGGGCGGCACAACCCCGGGGCAGCGCGTCGAGCGCGATGTCCTTGGGTCACACGTCTTCGATCGCTTGCGCGCACTCTATGGCGAGAAATTTAAGGCGATGTGTGATGACAAGATTCATGTCGTCGGAGGTGATCTGACCGAGTACCATCTGGGGCTGGACGATGAAGCATATCAAGAGTTGGCTGCCCGAATCACTTTGGTTGTAAATAGCGCGGCTACCGTGACCTTTGACGAACAGCTTGATTTGGCTGTTGAGCTTAACTCGCTTGGGCCAACGCGGTTGCTTCAGTTTGCTCGCGACTGTGGCCATGTTCCCTTTATGCATGTATCGACTTGTTATGTTTGCGGCGCACGCGGCGGGAACATCGTGGAGGATTTCAGCGCGCCGGAACCGGCGAGAGAGAAACTGCCGCGCTTAGCAGGTAGTGGGGAGTTCGATCTCGACGGACTAATCTCTAACCTGAAGGCCAAGGCCTCGGAGATTCGCAAGAACGCAGGTGCTGAGACAGACGAATGTCGTCGTGCGCTGATCGATGAAGGAATGAATCAGGCGCGTTCTTTCGGATGGAATGACACTTACACACTCACGAAGTGGATCGGGGAGCAACTTCTGGTTCGAGATCATGGCGATGTGCCGGTTACCATTTTTCGACCCGCCATTATCGAGAGCAGCTACGATGAACCCTCGCCGGGCTGGATCGATGGTCTGCGCATGGCGGATCCGCTGATTGTTGCTTATGGCAAGGGGAAGCTTTCTGAATTTCCAGCGCGATCCGGGATTGCACTGGACCTGATCCCCGTTGATTTCGTCGCCAATGCAATGATCGCGACACTTCCCGTTGGAGGGGAGAAATCTGACGAGGTTGCGCTATACCAAAGTGCTTCGAGCGGGCGACATCCGCTGAACATTGATCACCTGTGCAGGATGCTGACCCATGCGTTCTTGACACGGCCTATGAACGATGACGCTGGCAAGCCCATTCGAGTATCCACTCTGCGATTGGTTGGGGTGGACTCTTTTACGAAGAAGCTGGAAGGCAAGCAGAAGTCTGTCAATCGATTGCGGAAATTCTTGGAGCGTTTTCATTCCGCGCGCGTCAAAGTCCGCAGGCTGTCGTCGCTTTCAAGGCAGATTGAGCAGCTCATTTATTTCTCGAAGATTTACGCACCGTATACGCATCTGGATGGTCGCTTTGCAGATGATGCGCTGCACAAGCGGTTTGAGTCGCTTCATCCTGACGATCGCGATGAGTTTAATTTCGATGTGACGAGAATTGATTGGGATGACTACGTCGTCAATCGCCACGTTCCCGGCGTTAGATCGTTCGTGCTTCGAACTGCATCGGAGCCGTCGGCTCGAATTCGCGCTTTCGAGCGAATGGAGCATTCAGAAAAGAAGGCCGGTGAGGAAACCCTGGCTGCTTCCAGCTTGTTTGAAGTATTTCATCGCGCTTCCAGACTATTCCCAGACAAAACACTCTTTCAGATCCGTCGGAATCATCGCTGGATCCGTTATTCTTACGACGAGGCGCTTCGCGCGTCTGGCACGATTATGAAGCGTCTGCAGGAAAAAGGCGTGCAGGCTGGGGACCGTGTTGCTCTTTGTGGTGAAAGCTGTCCGGAATGGGGTCTGGTCTACCTTGGATTGATGCGAGCCGGTATGACCGCGGTGCCGCTCGATCCGCAGCTTACCCCGAGTGACATCTGGTCTTCATTACGTTTCGCGGAAGCAAAACTGTTGTTGGTCAGTCCGTCCCTTTTGGAATCAGTAATCAAGGAACGCAAGCCGGGCGACCCGGAAGCCGTGGCATTTTCCGAGCCATTCGTTCCCCCTCCCGCAGCATCCCTCGATGAATTACCAGCAGCCATACCAACAACGGAAGATGCCGTCGCGTCCATACTCTTCACCTCAGGGACTACTGTCGCACCGAAGGCAGTTGTCCTTACGCATAAAAATCTCATCGCGAACGCCTCCGCGCTGGTGCTGGTGCATCCTGTGTACCCGACGGACCAGTTTCTTTCCGTTCTTCCCATGTACCACGCACTGGAGTTTACGGGCGGATTTGTCGTTCCCATGGCGGGTGGTGCAACGATCACTTATGTCGACAAGCTAAAAGGGCCTGAGATTCGCGCAGCTATGCAAGCGACGGGAACAACGGTCATGCTTGTGGTGCCAAGACTTGTGCGAATGTTTTACGATTCAGTTATGGGGCAGGTTGCCAGCGCAGGGCTGATTAAGCGAAGCATGTTTCGGATTCTCGGCGTTCTTTCGGACTTATCGGGTAAACGGCTTGCACGAAACTTGTTTCAGTCTGTGCACAAAGCGTTTGGTGGGCATCTTCGATTGCTGGTGTCCGGGGGATCGAGTCTCGATCCCGAGCACTTTGAAGCATTCGCGCGAATGGGCATCCCGGTTTGTGAAGGGTATGGCCTGACCGAAACGTCGCCTGTCATTACCGTCAATCCGCCCGATCGCGCGAAGGCGGGCGCCGTGGGGCCTGTGTTGCCAAATGTTAAAGTTGAAATTCGGAATCAAAACCTTGAAGGCATTGGCGAGATTTGGGTACAGGGGCCCAGCGTGTTTTCTGAGTATCTAAAAAACACGGAAGCAACCGAACGCGTTTTGCAAAATGGTTGGCTTCGCACGGGCGATCTCGGAAAGCTCGATCATCTGGAGTATCTCTACATCACCGGTCGTTCGACGGATTTGATCGTCACGGATGCTGGCAAGAATGTTTACCCCGACGAGGTAGAGCATTGCTATCGTGGGCTTCCCTTGGTCAAAGAATTTTGTGTCTTCGGTATGCCCATCCGGGGCGGCATTGGAGACGCGGTCCATGCTGTGGTCGTGCCGGATTGGAACGATGCGCCAGACCTCGACCGATCCTCTCTTGAGCGAGAGATTCGTCTTGGGGCGGAATCGATTTCACTGACACTCCCTTCGCATCAGCGTATCGCCCGATTGCATTTTTGGGATCGGGACTTGCCAAAGACTTCGACGCTAAAGGCCAAGCGAAACGTCATCCGCGATGCGGTATTGCTGGAAGAGGGCCTTGGCCCGAAGGGGGGGGATGCGAATCGCGAGGGAGTTGGCGATGCGGAGAATTCCGCGCCAGATGCTGTTCTTGTTGACAACCCTGAAGCCTTCACGGCAATTCGCACGATTTTGGAATCGTATCGGAGTCGTGCGAAAGAGGCGGTCCGAAAATCTTCCCATCTCCTGCTTGATCTCGGTATCGACAGCATCGGCAAGATCGAGGTCTTGAGCTCTGTCGAAGCGTGCTTCGGGATGAGGATTGATGACGACAAGGCGGCAGACGTGTCGCGCGTGAGCGATCTGTTGAATCTGGTTGGAGAGCGGAAGCCGAAGGAGCACGTGGGTAAAGGCCTTGCATCTCGGGCGAGACGGTTTGTCCCAAAACCATCCCAAAAAGTATCAAGCAATGGACATGTTCCTGCTGCGATTGCGCCGATTCGTTGGTTGACCAGGGGGGGCGTCTCTGTTTTCATGAATACGTATGTGCGTGTTCATGCGAAAGGCCGTGAAAACCTGCCCGCGAGCGGTGCGTTTATCCTGGCTCCGAACCACTCATCCCATCTTGATTCACCCGCAACAGTCGTAGCGGTGGGGGGCAAACGGCGTGTCTGGATTGCTGGCGCTGAAGATTATTTCTTCGACACAGCGATCAAGCGGTTCCTGTTCGGGCGAATGTTCGACACCATTGCGGTTGATCGGCGAGCTGATGGCATTCTTGGTTTAAGGCGATGTTGCTCAGCGCTTGATCGAGGCGATGGTTTGTTGATTTTCCCGGAGGGTACTCGCTCGTTGACGGGTGAGTTGCAGCCATTCAAGACCGGCATCGCGGTGCTGGCTGTCGAGCGACAAGTTCCGATCGTACCCGTGCATATTGATAGAACCTATGCATTGTTTCCAAAAGGGCATCGATTCATTCGTCCGGGAACGGTGGAGGTTTGCTTTGGTAAGCCCGTGCACCCTCCGAAGTTGGCAGATGACGCGGATCGATTCCTTGCATTTCGTGCCTTGGCTGAAGAAGTCGAGCGTTCCGTCGTCGCGCTGCGTGCCGGGGCTGCGAAATAATGACCAACTCTGCTGCGTCCCTTTCGCGAACCGCCGCCTTCTTTGATGTGGACGGAACCCTGGCACAGACAACTATCGTTCACTACTACGAATATTTCAAAACCCATAAGATGAACGTCGTTGCCAAGGCAATATGGCGGTTCGCCTACCTTTTTAAATGTGTCTATTACCTCATTATTGATAAAATTGACCGTAGCAACTTCAATACGATTTTCTATCGAAGCTACCGGGGTTTGCAGGCTGACGAAATCAGAGAAATGGCGAAGTCGTGTTTTCACGATGTGCTCCACGCGAAGATTTTTGATGAGGGGTCCCAATGTGTCGCGAGTCACAAGTCGGCAGGACGAGAGGTTGTCCTTGTTACCGGGTCCATTGATTTCATCGTTCAGCCGCTTGCGGAAAAACTGGGCGTCGAGCATTTGATAGCTCCCGGGCTTGTAGTTGCAGAGGGTCAATTTACGGGCGAATTGGACGGCCCGCCGGTTGGAGGTGACGAAAAAGTCCGTCGAATCACGAGTTTTGCACAAGAGAACGACATCGATCTGGCACAATCATATGCATACGGCGATAGCTATGCGGATTTGCCGATGCTCGAAGCGGTTGGTAAGCCGCATGCGGTGAACCCAGATCGCAAGCTGGCCGCCGTTTGCAAGGCTCGAGGCTGGCCCACGATTCAGTGGCATGTCAAAGCGAGGGAAGAACCGCTCGTATGAAAGCGCTTCGATTTCATCGTAGCATTCCACGATATGTCCTGCTCAAGCTCCTGGGGCCGAGATTTCCGCAGCTATTCAGCTCGTCTCTGCCGCCTGTTCGATTGAGAGATATTCCAGAATCCAAACTGCCAGGTGATAAGTGGGTTCGGGTTGCCCCTGTTCTTGCCGGAATTTGCGGCTCTGACCTCGCGACGATTTGCGCCAAGGGAAGTCCTTACCTTGCACCAGTTACATCGATGCCTTTTGTACTTGGCCATGAGGTCGTTGGGAGAATCATCGAAGTCGGCGAGCGCGTGAAACGATGCAAAGTCGGAGATCGTGTTGTACTGCATCCTGCACTGGGCTGCACGGTTCGTGGGATCGATCCACCTTGCAATGCCTGCGGCGATGGATGTGATGCGCTCTGTCGCAACCTCACGCGCGGGGATATCAGCGCGGGTGTGCAGACGGGCTATTGTCGTGACACGGGTGGTGGTTTTTCCGAAAATTTCGTTGCGCATGAGTCGCAGGCTTATTCTGTGCCAGAGAATATGCCGGATAGCGTCGCCGTATTGGTAGAGCCGTTCGCCTGTGCGATGCATGCCGCCTTGAAAGCGACATTGTCTCGGCACGATACAGCTATGGTCATCGGGTGCGGTTCAATTGGTCTTTTGCTTATTGCAGCACTTCGAGCAACGAAATGCGAAGCGAGAATCGTAGCAGTTGCGAAGTACGGCCATCAGCAACGGCTTGCGAAAGAGCTTGGTGCGGATGAGGTTTTGCCTGTGGATAGAGGGGTAAGCGAGCAATACGAGCGATGGGCGCAATCACTCAATGCGGAGGTGCTCGCCCCGGAGCTTGGCAAGCCAACCGTTATGGGAGGCGCCTCGGCTACATTCGACTGCATCGGCTCGTCTCGGTCCATCGACGATGGCATTCGTTTTACGAAGAGCGGAGGAGACTTTGTGCTTGTAGGGATGCCGGGGATTCCGAAAGGAATCGATTGGACCGCCATTTGGCACAAGGAGCTGACACTGCGAGCTGCTTATGCATATGGGCCGGAAGAGACTCCTGAAGGGAGGCGTGATACATTCGAATTGGCTATAGAGATGTTGACTCAGAGTGGTGATCGGATGGCTGGTTTGGTAGGCGAGCCTTATAAGCTCAGTGATTATCGCAAGGCGATCTGGGCAGCGTTGAATACAGGCAAGACTGGCGCCGCCAAAACCGTGTTTGCGATTCCTTAACATGCTCCTCGCAATTAGTTACGAAGTTCTTTCATCTAAGTGTTCATGAAATCCAAAATGAGAATTCTCATTATTGTGAACCCAAGCTCCGGGCGAGGAAGTGCCGCGAAGATGGCCTCGGCTATCTCAGAACGGTTTGCGCAGCAGGGCGTGAAAGCAGAGATTGCAGAGACAGGCCAAAAGGGGGACGCAGCGCGCATTGTGCGTGAGTCTGCGACGCAGACGCAGGAAAAGCCTACTTGTATTGTAAGCTGTGGCGGGGATGGAACGATGCAGGAGGTTGCGGGGGCGCTCGCTTCGCTGCAGTCTATGCTGGCGGCGCGCTGCCCGACGATGGGCGTCGCACCAGCGGGAAGATGTAATGACTTCGCCCGCGCGCTAGGAATTGCCAAGTCGGCTGATGCGATCGTGGCTGCGATCATGCACGGCGAATCACAGCCCATCGATCTCGGGTGTATCAACGAGAAATTTTTTTGTACCGTCGCGACGGTTGGTATCGACGCGGAAATATCAAGCTATGTCGATAAAATGAAAATGCCACTACGAGGCACTTCTGCGTATTTGTATGGCGCCGCCCGAGTCCTCCTTCGATACAAGCCTCATGCAATGTCCCTCACCGGCGACTTCGGGACGAAGCAAAAACTCCTCTTCCTTGCTTCCAGTGCCAACACTTCTTCATACGGCGGGGCGATCCGAATCGCTCCGGATGCGGATCCAACCGACGGCTTGCTGGATATTTGCGTGATCGAGCATTTTTCGTTGATCCGGGCGCTGATGTTGGTCCCTTCCATTCTCCTTGGAAAACATCGTGGCAGAAAAGGGGTCGAGTTCATCAGGACGAAAGCCCTGACCATCGAATGCGAAAAGCCACTGGAACTATGGGCAGACGGCGAATTGATCGCGCACACGCCAGCTCGCATCGAAGTCGTTCCCGCAGCGATTCGCGTGATGGTCCCAACCTGCGATTCATAGAGAATTGGCGACCCATAGCGCGGCAGCGCAAGATAAATGACACTAAGGCCCGACGAACACAGCGGTCATACCCGACGTGTCGATCGTTTGTACGGTGCTCGGGTAGGCTTTCAGCGTCAAGTCTTGATCTCCTTTGATAATGAGGGTCGTTAGCGTTGTGCCTGTGATCTGAGTCAAGCTGCCCAACACGTTGGGCGCGTCGCCGACGCTTTCGATGGTGATGGTCTCAAATCCGTTATCAGCGCCTGTGGTGATGGCTACATTACTGTCTGGACCATCCATACACTCCGAAAGGGTAAGGGTCAGCGCGTCGGCGGGGCCATTTGTCGCTTCCGTTAGAAATGTGACGGAAATACCGCTTGCTGAATTCGTTATTCCAAGATCGACGATAGTAGCCAGGCGATCAACGGTTACGGTTTGGATGCTGCTATCTGCGTTGATCTCTTCGACGCCGCTGACATTCGTAGCATCCAGGATTGTTGAGGCACTTCCAAAATCCGTAAGTTTGAAGACTTCAATTTCAATCAGAGTCGGTTCAATGATACCTCCATCAAGAAACGTCGCATTCAACACGTCAGTGCCCGCCCGCCCATTGGCGAAATCACCAGTCTGAAGGGAAGGGAAGGGCCCAAATTCACCAGTACGAAACAGAAGCGCAGCATCGAATATATCGTCCCCAGTGGTGGCAGTGATGCTATCCTGATTGAGGGTGAAGAAAATGTCTCCATGCAAGTCCCAAAGGCATGTGCAGACCGCGTTAGTATCACCTTCGGAGCAGATTTTTTCGACGGTTCCGCAGTCACGGCTGGCGCATGGGTCTTCGCCAGCTACGCAAGTCATGTCTGAGCCGCAGGTTTCGACGCCGTTGCAGAAAAAATTGTCGGAGCAATCCGCGTCCACGGCGCATATGGCGAGACACGCTTTGGCATTTTCGTTACAAGCCAACGTCCCCGTTTCCTCGTTTTCGTTATTCTGCCCAACGCAGGGATCTATCCCAGCAACGCAAAGGCCGTCATCACATGTCTCCTCCCCGTTGCAGAAAACACCATCGCTACAGTTGGGATCCTCGGCGCAGCAAGATGCGCAATAGCCTGGTTCCTCGCAAAAACAGCCGTCACGACACGCCACCGACCCCTCGTCACAAATACCACAAGGATAGTTTCCCACGCTATAACACCGGCCACTAGATGCGCCGCATCGTTCATCGCCATTGCAATACAAGCCGTCATCACATTCGGTATCATCGCGGCACTCGCGACAAATGTCGCTTTCTTCATCACACTGTTCTGCGTTTTCGCAAGGTGGCGTGCCAGCCCGGCATACCCCACATTCGTCACAAATCTCCTCTCCGTTGCAGAAGATCCCATCGTCGCAATCTGCGTCTACAGAACATGAGCCAATGCATGCATCACGGTCTTCATCGCAACTTGGACACTCTTCGGGCTTAGAGCCGCAGGGGGGTTCCCCCTGTAGGCAGATACCTTCGTTGCAGGATTCAGACCCGTTGCAGAAGAGACCGTCACCGCAATCAGTGTCAACCTCGCAGCCATCGACTATAGGCCCGATTGTACAGCTGGCCCCCAAGGCAATCAGTGCAATTGCTCCGAACAAGATCGCGAGCTTTGGTGAAAGCGTCATCATTGCGTCGCCTCAAACGGTCATAGTGAGCGAGCTTCGTGTGTCATTCAACGTGATCGCTGCGGCGCATTATACACCCGGACGGGTGTCCGGGGAGCATGGGGCGGTCTGCAAATGGGGGAGTAAGTATTAAAAGGTGGCGGTCAATGGAGCAGAGGTGCGTCTTTGTGGCGTTTACGCCACTAACCCGCGCACGCCATTCCTTTTTCTGAAACGCCAATGAGACCCACAGGATCCCAATAACGTTCGCCCCCATTGGCCTTGAAGTTATTTATCTCGACAATGCAGGTGCTACGAGCTGGTCCAAGGAATCACTTTTTCGGAGCTTCGGGTCTCCGGTCAATTTCGGCTCAGCTAATACGTCTTGAACGCGACACCGCTTTCGTCAAGAGCGTCCGTGTTGGCAATGATCGCCCCTGTTGTCTTGTTGTATGTCCATCCACTATTTGGGGGCGTTTCGACCACGGTTGGCGGTGAACTTGCGGAGAACAGAATCTGAAATTTGCCTGCTGATGGTCCTACGGTTTGTTCAACCTTCTCTCTGAGATATGGACCGAGGTCTCTACCGGGGCCCGTATGATTGCCAGCATAATCGGTTGCCAGAATGAGTTGGTTCCAGAATGTCCCCGAATTGTCGTTTGCGCCAGGGAGTAGCCCGCCGTGCTCGGCAGCGAACATGTCAATAGCGCTTCTGATCGCGTGCAGATTGGCCCGCAATGCCGCCTCAGCCGACCCTTTTGCGCCGCCACTGATTCGCGGTATCGCAATGCCTGCGATCGTACCAATGATCACGACGACAATGACAAGCTCGACCAAAGAGAAACCGTATTTTTTGACGCTGATCCTGGACATCTTGGGCTTATAAAACAATTGACACTGTGCTGGCATTTTCCTCGTGTTTCGCCAATATCGACATCTACATGGTACGATATCTTGACATTCGGAACCGAGCGGGGTCTGCATATAGGTGTTCGCAGAAAGACTGCCTAGGGAAACACCCTATTCTGATAACGAAGAAGATTGAACAACTTTCGCGCCTCAACCACATTGATTCGCCTACGCATCATCTTGTCGATTATTGGGCGCTTACTCCACCAGCGCGCCCAATCCTTCATCTTCTTATGGAACGCCGTTGAAATCCGCAGGATTCCAAAATCATTCGACCCCATTCGGCTTGAATTCCTGCATTTTTACAAAACAGGTGCTACGAGCTGGTCCATACTTCAAAAGACGGTCCTTGGAGAAGAAAGGCTGATGCACCTGTGGAACAAGAATGACTCGGTCTCTGTAGTACAATATATAGACGTTGCCTAAATGCCCGACATTTTGGTCGGCTTCCTTGCTCGCTTCGAAAACAATGCTATTCCCCGCAAGCGACCATGACCCTTCGGATGTTCCATATGTTGCCACGCATCTCCAATCGTATTTGAAAAACCCATCGCGATGAATCTTCAGCAACAAGTTGTAATCCACGTCGTTTCCCATGTGATAACGGCCAGCAAGGTCTTCGAGGTCAAGATTCTGTGGAATCTTGATGTCTTCGATTCTCAGATATTCGCTGACCGCAAACATGCGTTCTTCATGTTCATTGATTGGTGGCAACTTCGTAGCACTCTCGTCCGATTCCGAGGCATCGGCTTCTGGAAAAGCAGTTGCTAGATCTGAATCAGCCGAAGGCCCACTCTTGCTTTTAGAGTGATGAAGTGTGTAAGTTACCGTGTATGGTAACAAGATGGTATCCATGATGAAACTGAACGGCAGATCAATCGCGGGGGCTAGGAGATACGGTATGGACCCGAATCGTCGACTGTCGCTCATTTCTGGATCTTGCCATTCTTTATGAGCGCGGTCAAAAACATCTACAAGGAACCGTGTGCCAGCATATACTCTATTTTCGTCGTACTTTGGCCCACAAGATGTTTTACCGTGTGACCGGCCTTCAAAAGTCGTTGCGCGTGGAATTGAGCATTGAAGCGAAAAGCAGCCCGTACCGTAAACTGAAATGAACGATACGAATAGGATCACAACGATGTGACGTTTATTCACTACGATCATGGCAATGGCCAGCCTATTCTGCTTGCGAGTGCCTTCAATATGTCAATTACGAGTGCAACAAACGTCTAGCTATCGTGCTTCATATAAATCCTGCTCGTCTAGAACGTCAAAACTTCGCTCGCGGAGAATGCGTACTGCTTGCTCAAGATCGTCGGGCAGGATCGCGATGGCGGCACAATCGCGCGGATGGATCAGTAGCGGGTAGGTGTAGTGGATGTTGATTTCACCACCGAGCAGGGCCGCCCATGTTCCGAGCAGGCCTCTTTTTCCACGAGGCAGGCTGACGACGATAAGCTCCGTGTCACTCACCGGAAAACCAGCTTTGCGGAGTGTGTCCAGCCCGACGTCGGCGTCGTCGAGGATCATGCGACAAATCGCGCAGTCAACGGAATAGACGACCGAGACAGCGAGAATTCGGACGTCGGTTCGGGCGAGCAGATTCGTCAGCCGCATGAGCTGCCCCACGCGATTTTCAATGAATACTGAAAGCTGCCTTACGGTTGGGGTGCCAGCAGCCTCTGCGGTTTCGAGCGGTTCCATTTCCATCCATCAAAGTTTATCGCCGATCCTGAGAATCGAAAGCATTTTTTTCTACAAGACGTTCATTGCACCCCCATAGTGTGCCATTTTCGCAGGGTGCGAGACTGTCACGTTGGCAGTCTGTGCCGATTAAGATCAATGTGAAGGTTCATAAACTATTGTAATACAGTATGTTATGGAAGTTTTCGTGTTGTGCGAATGTGGTACGAGTCGTGTAATGTTAGTTAATGAAAGGCCGCACGCTTAGTTCGGCCTATTTTGCACGAGTAGGAGATTACGATGTCAAAAATCATTGGTATAGACCTTGGAACAACAAATTCAGTCGTAGCCGTCATGGAAGGCGATACGGGCAAAGTGCTCACCAACGCCCAGGGTTCGAGGCTTACGCCGTCGGTGGTCGCGATCACGGAGAAGGGCGATCGGCTTGTCGGACAGGTTGCAAGGCATCAACAGGTCACCAATCCGGAAAACACGATTCACTCGATTAAGCGGTTCATGGGTCGTCGTCATAACGAGGTCAGCTCGGAAGAGAAGATTGTTCCCTATAAGGTCATCGGCGGGGCAGAAGAGCTGGTCAAGGTTGACGTTCGAGGTAAGAGCTACACGCCGCCTGAGATTAGTGCCATGGTGTTGCAGGACCTCAAGAAGACGGCTGAAGATTATCTCGGCGCAAAGGTGGACCGTGCGGTGATTACGGTGCCCGCTTATTTCAATGACTCGCAGCGCAAGGCGACGAAAGATGCCGGTGAAATCGCAGGCTTGACGGTCGAGCGTATTATCAACGAGCCGACCGCGGCTGCTTTGGCTTATGGTCTGGACAAGAAGAATGAACAGACTATCGCCGTGTTTGACCTCGGCGGTGGAACGTTCGATATCTCGATTTTGGACATCGATCCGGAAATCGGAACTTTCGAAGTCAAGAGTTCGAGCGGCGACGGCCATCTTGGCGGAGACGATTACGATGAAGAGGTGATTAATTTCCTGGCGGAGCATTTCCGCAAGCAAGAGGGAATTGATCTGCGAAAAGACCCGATGGCACTTCAACGCCTCAATGAAGCTGCGGAGAAGGCCAAGTGCGAGCTTTCCACAATGCTGGAAACTTCCATCAATCTGCCCTACATCACTGCGACCGACAGTGGCCCAAAGCATTTGCAGGTGACAATCACCAGGAGTCAGTTTGAACAGCTTACCAAAGAACTGACGGAACGGTGCCGTAAACCTGTCATGGAAGTTCTCCAAGGCGCAAAGATTACGGCAAAGGAGATTGATGAAGTTGTGTTGGTTGGTGGGTCTACGCGTATTCCTGCCGTTCAGGAGTTGTGCAAGGAGATTTTCGGCAAAGAGCCAAATCGCAGCATCAATCCGGATGAAGTCGTTGCCGTCGGTGCCGCCATTCAAGGTGCTGTACTCGCGGGAGACAAGGACGACATTGTCCTGTTGGATGTTACACCCCTTGCGTTGGGTGTTGAGACGCAGGGAAGTGTTATGACGCCTTTGATCGAGGCAAACACGACCATTCCGACGTCGAAGAATGAGACGTTTTCGACCGCTGCGGATAATCAGACCGAAGTTACGATCCATGTGCTCCAGGGCAATCGGCCGATGGCTGTGGATAATCGTACGCTCGGAAGATTCAATCTTGCGGGTATCGCGCCGGCACCGAGGGGGCTTCCGCAAATCGAAGTCACGTTCGACATCGATCGAAATGGGATTATCAGTGTTTCCGCGAAAGACAAAGCGACCAACAAAGAACAGTCGATCAAGATTGAAGGAAGCGGCGGTTTGTCGGCGCAGGATATTGAGCAGATGAAAAAAGACGCCGAGGAACACGCGGCGGATGACCTGAAAAAGGCGGAACTCGTCAAGACGCGAAACGAAGCAGAGAATGCGGCTTATCAGATTGAGCAACAACTAAAAGAGCATGGTGACAAAGTTCCTGCAGAGGAGCGAGCCAAAATCGAAGCGTCTCTCAACAATCTGAAAGACGTTTTGAAGAACGACGACCTGGATGCGATCAAGAAGACGCAGGATCAAGTCATGCAGGACGCACAGACACTTGGCAAGATCATTTATGATCAAGCTGCACAGGAACAAGCTGCGACCGGTGCTGCTACGCCAGGTGCTGCGGACGACGGCTCAAACAGCGCCGAAGCGGCGGACGATAACGTGATCGACGCGGAGTTTGAAGTTAAAGACGCGAAGTGATCCGAAGCGGCTGGCAGTGTAACGAAAATGATGAATGCTCGCTTGTTGTTTGCCCTTGCGTCTGATGTGACGGTCTTACGCCTGTATTGAAAACGATCGACGCGCGTTGCAGATACTCGTGCTGGACGTAAGAGTGATCCGAAGCTGCATTGATTGTGGGTAGCCTCGTCAGGATGCGCGAAGCCCGCATTGTGTTCGGGGCGGGTCGCCATCGATATTGTCACTCGTGCCGACAGCCGAACTTTGCGCTATTCAGCTGCACCCATTATTTTTGGGCTGAAACAGTCCTTTATCGGGCCCAATAATCAGATTAAGCGATCCTGTCGATTATCCGAAATCCTATATATTTGACCGCGGCAGAGTCGCGGTCATTTTTCAGAGTTCGGAGTACGATCAATATGCAACAACCATC
The DNA here is from genome assembly GCA_029260035.1 of Phycisphaerae bacterium. Taxonomy (GTDB): domain Bacteria; phylum Planctomycetota; class Phycisphaerae; order UBA1845; family UBA1845; genus OFTM303. The sequence goes on along the minus strand of JAJDEA010000094.1, from coordinate 2,518 downwards.
TCATGACCAATCAGAAATGCGCGTTCGAGACATCATGACGACACCCGTCCACACGGTCAAGATGGACGATCCGCTTCTAGCGGCGAAGAAGGTCTTTGACCGAAAGCACTGCCACCACGCAGTCGTTCTTGAAGAAAACCGTGTCGTTGGCGTAATTTCAGACCGCGACGTACTGAAGGCTGTCAGCCCATTCGTTGGCATCAAGAATATGGAGCGAACTCGAGACCTCAGCACCCTTCAGAAGCGCATACATCAGGTAATGTCCCGAAGTTTGGTAGTCGCTGACGTCGATGAGTCTGTTGTGGTTGCAGCAGCAAGAATGCAGGATGAACGCATTTCCTGTTTGCCGGTTGTTGACGAGGCTTATTCTCCGCTGGGTATTTTGACTATCCGAGATTTTGTCGCTTGCGTTTCCCCCATGGTCCGAGAGCCAGACACAGAGGCCATCGAATCGGAGTATGACTCAGGCATATTCATCATCATTGATGGAGAGCGATGCTACACGCCGCACACCGCGATTGGAAATCTGATTCGACAGTCGGAAAAAACATTTGAGCAGGAAAATGGCCCCGGATCTGCATGTGTCAAACTCTTGCCATCTCCGCACGAAACGGCATGCGCCAATTGATTTCCTCAGGATGCGTTCAGCCGCCACCGCAGTAGGCACATCGCTGGTTTTGAGATGTCTTAATTGGCCGTCCCGAATTTGTTCGGGACGGCTTTCTTGTTATGCATGTTGTCAATCGTGCATGGCAACATGATTGGCTTGGACGGCGTCAGGACACACCCTTTCTTTTAACACCTTTTTTGTTTATGATGCGTTGTTGTCTGCGATGGTCTCACTGAGGAAACTCAGATTGGGGCCGCTACGAAATGGTAGTGTTTATGCTGGTCGGTTGATTGCGCATAGACATATTGATTAAGGGACTTGCCTTGGCCAAAAAGGGATTGAAAGTTAAAGAATTGGCGAAAGAGTTGAGCGTTACATCGCGGTTGATAATGGATCGTTGTCGGAGCGAAGGGTTGGCTGTTCAAAACAGCGTGACCAAGATGACACCCGAACAAGAGAAACGGGTACGCTCGTGGTTTTCGAAAGAGTCTGACAAGACGGAATAGTCGGGTTCTTCGGTGCCCAAAAGTCGTTGATTCCTGCGCCTTTTCGAGGCAGGAGTTATTTTCTTGTCGCAATCGAGAGGCTGATTTGCTAACATGGCAAGAGTGTCGAATCCGGTTTCGAGAATCGACGAAATCTCAGAGGGAACGATATCTTGTTCTTAGAAACGTATACACAAAAAAGATCGCCGCGATCGCCCGAAGGTCGGCCAATTTTGTTGCTGGGTACGGTGGCGATGATGTTGTTCAGTTTTTCTTTTTCGCCAACTTATGCAACTCCGCCTGGCTATCCTTCAATCAACGATATCGAAACAGCAATTTCCGATGCGGAAACGAATTATCCGTCGATTTGCAAACGCTTGAACCTGGGAACTTCGGGCCAGGGCCGAACGATGTGGGCGCTTCGCATTTCCGACAACGTGAATGTAGAGGAAGACGAGCCGGAGTTTCGCTATATTTCATCGATGCATGGCGACGAAGTCACCGGAGTCGTAATGTGTCTGAACTTGATCGACGAGTTGACTACGAATTACGGCGTCGATTCACGAATCACGAGCCTCGTGGACGACGTTGAAATCTGGATCATGCCTTTGATGAATCCGGATGGATATGTGTTAAACCAGCGAGGCAATGCGAACGGTATCGACCTCAATCGCAACTTCCCCGACCCATATACAAGTCCGTCGAACTCGACCGCTGGACGGCAGGCGGAAACCGCTAACATCATGAATTGGGTCTTTGCCCAATCTTTCACGCTTGCTGCCAACTACCATGGCGGCGAACTCGTTGCGAACTATCCCCTCGATACAAATCCTGCTGGCGCGAGTGTCTACACAGCGTCGCCGGATGACGATGTCTTCATTTACATGAGTGAGGAGTATTCGCGTACGAACTTGCCCATGTGGAATAGCGGTTCATTTTTTCATGGTATTACAAACGGCGCGGATTGGTACGCGATCAACGGCGGTATGCAGGATTGGAGCTATCTATATCAAGGAACCAAAGAAATCACGATTGAGGTGAGTTCAACCAAAACACCTTCGTTTTCACAGATGCCAACGTTTTGGAATGACAATCGCGAGTCAATGCTGGCGTTTATGGAAACGTGCCTGATGGGTGTTCGTGGGTTGGTGACCGATGTCAACACCAGCCTGCCAATTGCTGCGACGGTTCGAGTGGTTGGACGAAGCCATGATGTTTTTACCGACCCGGATGTTGGCGATTATCACCGCATGTTGTTGGCTGGTGTGTACGATATCGAGTTTTCGGCACCGGGATACGATACGATGACGGCAGAAAGTGTATCGGTGTCCGCCGGCTCGGCTACGCGGGTTGATGTAGCCTTGGGGCCGCCTGCCGTTTTGGCCGCCCCGGACGGGGGTGAGATGCTGGCCGTTGGGACCGC
>JAJDEA010000093.1 GCA_029260035.1 Phycisphaerae bacterium | reverse complement strand
GCTCGACGTCGGCTGGCTCGAGGGTGCTGCGATCCATTGCGGTGGGCAGTTGTGGGGGTGGTGACAATAATTCGGCATCAAATAATGCTTGGCCAAAAAAAGCGCCCGACTGAACCTTTACAGTTCAGCCGGGCTTTGTCTTGTCGCTGCGGTAAGCAGCTACGTCAGCTGCCTACAGCAGCCTACCTATATTATAACCCACTGATCACCTCCTTTTAAAAACGGGAACTTCCAGCCGTCGAACCGGTTTCGCTCCTTAGCTGGCCATCCCAACCCTGCAAGCCGTCGCCCGCAGGCCCGTCGAGCGCTCGTTGGAGCGCGAGTAGTATGACAGCACGCCCTATTTCGTGGTGCACAGGCTACTCATCCTCTCCACGCCCTACTTTAGCCAAAGCGGTTGCCCGAGGTCAAGAATAAAGACGTTTTGGCCTCAAATCGTCTTTGCTGTCCTACTGAGTCAGTGAATCGGCTCATATGGTCAGAAAACTAGGTACGCAAATTGCTAGGCCTATTATGATACTGAGTCGCATTTTCTATCGAGTAAGGCCTTGACGTGTTGATATTAACACATAGACTCATCGTAAATGATACTGAATATCAATTTAATGGCTCGTTTCTGAGGCGGTCAAGTTTGAAGAGCCATTAGTGGGCATGTTTCTTAAGAAATCATCTGACGGGAGAACAAAGGATGAAACTGAGCCTTCGAAAACGATCATTAGGAAACCGCTGTAGTTATAGGGCGTCTGTCTTGAGTGTCATCGCGAGTGTTGTAATAGCAATGTTCACTGAGCCTGCCGATGCGAGCAACCGACGCTTCACCTATGTCTACGAAGCGACCACGATGCCTAAGGGGGCAGTTGAATATGAGCAGTGGATCACCTGGAAGACGGCCAAGGAATCGAATAAAGGCTTCGACCGCTTCGATTTTCGCCATGAGCTTGAAATGGGGATTACTGATGATTTTCAACTTGGAATATATCTTTCAGACTGGCGGTATGTTGAAGACAGCAAGAGTGACAAGCGCAAAGGAGATTGGCGCGATATAGCCTTCGAAGGCATTTACAACTTGACGAGTCCCACCACTGATCCGTTGGGCTTGGCGCTTTATGGGGAAGTCAAAGTGGGTGACGAGCTTTTCGAATTGGAGGGTAAGCTCATCGCACAGAAGAACATTGGCGCATTCGTCATTGCATACAATTTCATTTTGGAGGCGGAGTGGGAAGGAAGCAATTATGACGAGGATAAAGGAGAGCTGGCGCAAGTAGCGGGCATTAGTTATCAGTTTTCTCCATCGTTTACGGCTGGAGTCGAGTTTGTGCATGAATTCGGCATCCCGGATTGGAGAGGCATTGATGGGAAGGCGGGCGTCTACCTGGGGCCGAATTTCTCGTACAGCGCACCGAAATGGTGGGTTACACTGACGCCGCTGTTTCAGGTGAGTGATATTGAAGATGAGCCTGATTTCCAGATGCGGATGATTTTCGGTATTCATTTGACAGCGGAGCATTAATGTTCATCGGGTGTCCAGCAGGCTTTGCAGGTGGACGCAATCGGAAGCTTGGGGCATTCGCCGTATTCGGCAAGAACAAACGAGGACGTAAATCATGTTTCATCGCAAATTACTTCTTCTGGCTCATCTTGTTGCTGCCTACTCGCTTTGTGCCGGGTGTATGACGTTGGAACAGATGGCGCCGCCCGTCGGAGATCCGTTTGTTCCGGTCGCCCGGAACATGGAACTGGAGCTATCGGAGCTTGTTAAGGGACGGGACATCTACATTTCAGATTGTGTTCGGTGTCATAGCGTTGAGCCGATCTCACGGTATGGAGTGGACAAATGGAAGAGGATTCTTCCTCGGATGATCAAGGATACAAAACTCGATGCTGATGAGGCTTCGGCTGTGTCATCATACGTCTTCGCAGCGCAGCGTGTTCTGGAGCAATCGCCATCTCAGATGGAAGCAGCTCAGGCGGCAAGGACTGAGACGGAACCGCGAGAGTCGTCCGGCTCGCTCGGGCGAAATTGAAGATGTTCATGATAAGTTGGTTCAGTTTGAAAAATTGGTTTCGATTGATCAGTTTAATTTACTTAGGAAGAAAAGGAGAATTTGAAATGCGCATTCTAAGAGACATACCCAGGACAATGGCACTCATTGGTACAAGCGGCTTTCTGTTTGCGTTGGGTGGTGGGTGTTTGCCGGACAATTTGTTTGCCGAGGCAGCTGGCGATATTGTGACAAATCTTTTTATTGCAGGGGCAAATGCCGCACTAGCCTCCTCCGGAATTCAGATTTGAAGATGCGGGGCAGAGGCCTGCCGACAATGAACACAGGCCCCTCGATCGGGCGGAACGTCGGAAATCAAACGATTTCCGACGTCTCCATATAGGGGCTGCCTTGAAATATCGCAGCGTTTCTCGATAATTACAATCTGAGGCTGTAATCAAACTTAGATGGAGCGACAGAAATGGGAATCACAAAGCTGGGTATCGTGGCTGCTGCCGCTGTCGTAGCGGGTGTTGGCATGAAGTTTGCGTATTGCTGAGGACACCCTGTTGACATGCTCGGGACGGGCATGATTCTCTTGGGATTGCCGCTTTTTTTCTTCAAGTTCAAGAAGAAATAGGCGTGCTAGAGATTTGGCGCCTCGCGCAGTCGAACAGCAAAATCACGCTGTTCGTCACATCGCCTCGCGTCAGAAATGTACGAAGAGCCGAATGCCAGCAGACCTTCTCGTGCATCCGTCAAAAGCCCTATCGCTTCGTCAATCAATTCGCCTCTATCAACAGGGGAAGCATCTATGGGTGATGCTGCCTGATTAAGTAACATTTCACCGAGTGCCCGATCCGCTTTGACAACGTCAACTGATTCGGCGTCATGTTGGCGCCACTGTTCTTTGGCGTTTCGCATAGCTTGAACGGCTTCTTCGAGCCGACCGGCAACTTCAAGGGTTCTTGCGAGGTGGGTCCAGCTTACCGCTTGATTCTTATGTGGATCGTCAGGGACTATTTTGCCAAGTTCAATGCATGTGCGCAACCATTTTTCAGCAAGGGAATGGTCGAGGCTTAGTTTCGCATCGAGTGCTAAGTTGTAGGCCGTATCCCATATCTCCTTCAGAGAGCAAGTGTCAAGTCGAAGTTGAAACGCTTCGAGATGCATTTTGTATGCGTCGGTTGGTCTATCAAGTCTTCTCAACGTCCAACCTGCGTCGTGTAATGCAGCGGCACGAAGACGTGTCGTTTTGGTCTGGCTTGCCGATTGTTCAATTTCATTTGCCTGTATAAGTGATGCGCATTGCAAGAGAAGTTCCTTCCCCTGCGCTATGCATTGTTGTTTAATCTTGAGACAACCAGCCAGATATAGTCGCCAAGCGGAATCCAAAGGGTTGTGATCTGAAACCAAGCGGATGTGTTTCTGGGCGTCTTCCAGACGATCCTCTGTCAATGCTTTAAGGGCAAGTTTTGCACGATCCGAATATGGCGCAAGCGAGCCTCTTGGGCGACTGCGACCAAGATCTATTTCAAAGTCGTCAACCTTCATTTGTCTACTTCGACTCGAGTAAAGATTCAACCGTCGCGCCAACTTCCGGACCACGAAGCCACGCGCCAGCAATTTTGCCATCAGGTCCGAGTACATATATTGCCGGCAGCGCAAACGCACCAAACGCTTCGGCGGCCTTTGTCGCACCGCTTTCGTCGCCAAAGACTTGCTGCCACGGTATTTTCTTTCTTTTCAAAAAAGTCTTGAGCGCTTTCTCATCGCTATCCATACTGACACCCAACAATAGGAAATTCTCGTCTTTTGCGTATTTCTTGTGGAGCGCAACAAGCTCTGGAATTTCCGCGACACACGGGCCACACCATGTTGCCCAGAAATCGATTACGACAGTTCGACCCTTGAGTTCTCGGAGAGATATGCGGCTTCCGTCTAGTGTCGTCAGTACGACATCTGGAGCATCGTCGCCGGTTTTTATGCTGTTTGCCGAGCCGGGCCCCTGTCCTTTTGCCACTGATTCAGCCAATGCGAACTGGACAGGCTCATTGTCGGATGCCTTGACCGCCTTTTGAGCTTCGTCGGCTCTCAATCCGCCCACATTGATGACAAACTCGTCATTAGGCGCGTTTTCAAGCACGAAACGCCCTTTTGCATCGGTCATTGCGCGTAAGCCAAGCGTTTGATAGCCTCGCCATTTGGTGGCATAGACTGTCATTCCCGCCATCGCGTCCCCTTTTTCAGTGCGAACGAACCCTTCCAATGTAGCGGGCCGACCTAGCGTGAAGGAGAGCTTAGCTTCTTCTCCAGCTTTGACTTCGACGGTCTTCAGGTCGGGAGAGAATCCATTCGCATGTACGGTGACGACAGCTTGGCCTGGGGGTACGCCTTTGATTTCGTATTTGCCTTGGTAGCTTGTCCAATCGCGGGGTGAGTTATCGCCGTAGGTTTCGCCGATCATAACGCGAGCACCATTACACGGTGCGCCATCGAAGTCATTCACGATTCCGACGATTTTCCCCGCCCTCTGCATCGTCAGAGTTTCGGTTGTATTTAGTGAGTCTTCTGGAAGGGTGATTTTTCTATCGAACTCCTCCGACGATACATAGCTTTCGTGTGTCAAACGAACGCCAATTTCCTTCGTAAGGAAATGCAGGCCTTTAATGATCGCCCGTCCGGATGCGTCTGAGACAATTGTTCGAAAATCGTCATGAAGTTGATCGTGAATCTCGATCGTGCCAGCTTCGATGGGTTTCTTTAGATCATCTAGTAGCATGATGGTTAAAGTGCGTTCCGGCGAAAGCAGCACTTCGACAGGGGCATCGGTGGAGACGTCGGGCAGGTTGACCGATTCTCGGCCAAATCCTTTCGCATCGACGACGAGCTGCCCGCCGCCCGGTGAAATACCCTCGATGCTAAACCGTCCTTCTTTGTCCGTTGTCGCAGACCAATCACGGTAGAATGATTTTAGTGTCACCGATGCGGCGCTCACAGGTTTTTGAGTTTTTTGAATCAAGACCTGTCCAGCCAGAACGAGCGTTCCTTCCAAGGTTTCCGCGAGGAAGGGCGGGAACTCATCGTCGCCGATATGAATTTCCCGCGTGATCACTTTGAAGCTCTCTTTGGTAATCGTGACGATACAATCGTCATGCACGGGATTGGACGTCGTTAGTGAAAAATCGCCAATGTCATCCGTCAGCGTTTCTGTGATTAATTCCCCGAGTGATCCGTCATCCTTCTTGAGATGAACGGTCACTTTCACGTCAGCCTGCCCCTGCCCGATATGATCTGTCACTTGGCCTTCGACGAGAATAATTGATGATGAATTGTCATCTTCTGCAAAAACGGCTTGCGGGTGCAAGAACGCCCCCGCCCACAGGATCGCCCCAAAGGAACACAAAACACAGGTTTGGAAGCATGGCAAAGGGCGGTATCTGATACTCCCTTCGCGAATAACATTGGCGCGCGGGGATACAATACGACTTTGCAGGCTTAGTGGATGAAATAACATTTCCTGGCTCCAACCGTCCTAATGATAGTTGCCGAGCGCCGGAGGCGCGTCGAACTCTCGCAGGCCAACCGTACCAGCGAAATCCTGCCACACCGGCAACATGATAGTAACACAGCTTCCGTGGAGCGGCGATATGGAACTTTTCTCGATGGATCTTGTCAAAATATGTCAGAGCAGCTTGTGGAGGAAGAAGGCGTTAGGCTGACGTCCTCGGGGCAGGATCAGGCACGTTTTGCGGGAGATAATTCGTTGTCGTTGCGGTAAGGGGAGGTTAGGATGAATGACCGATAATTTCCCAAGAGTCGCCCGGGTGGCTTCAAATATCGCGATGCACAGACCAGCAGGATCAGATGCTTGTCTACACTACAAGGCCTGAATGGATTGACGAGGTGAATTCATGACACAAATTGAACGACGCATTCGCACGACGCAACGACGTTTGTCATGGAATCGGTGGTTCAATACCGCATCCTGGTGTTTCGCAATGGGGGGCGGTTTGTTTGCGCTGGTTGTCTTGGTGCAGCGACTGTTTGACATGTCATGGCCTCTGTTTCCGATCGCTCAGGGACTTGGAGCATTTGCGATCATCTCGTCAATCATATGGGCAGTTTTGAAACGCGACGATGCTGAGTCCGCAGCGGCAGAGCTTGACCAGGCTGCGGGGTTGAAGGAACGCTTAAGTAGCGGCCATTTCTGCCTAGGCCAGGAAGATCCGTTCAAGCAGGCGGTGGTATATGATGCGGAGCGCATTAGCTCGGCACTTTCTGTTCGGAGTCATATTCCCTTACGTTTCCCCAGGCCTTTCGGTTGGACAGCTGGTTCGATTCTACTTGCAGCGATGATGTTTCTCATCACCCCCGGCCTGTTGAAGTCGACCGAGGCGATGGAAGGCAAGCCGGAAGAAAAGGTGGAGCAAACGGAAGTTGCAGTCAAACGCAGACTTGACAAGGTTCGCGAGCTTGCCGAGCAGAATCCGGTCTTTGAGGATATCGTCAAGGACCTGGACAAGCCGGATACGCAGTCGGGCGGACAGCTCAAAAAGGCTGGCCAAATTCGCCACGAAGCGATTAAGAAAATTGATCGTCTTGAAGACGCGGTCAAGCAGAAGCGACGTAGCGCGGATTATGAAGCCGTGAAACGAATGCGAAAGATGTTTCGCAGGTTGAAACAGCCGAAGTCCTCGGATGCACCGACCCAGAAGCTAACGAAAGCACTGAACAACGGTGATTTTCAGGCGGCCAAAGAAGAAATTAAGTCGCTTCGGGAACAGCTTGCGACGCTGAAGGCTGATGGTGACAAAGCTATGGTCAAGAAGATTTCCAAGCAGTTGGATGATCTGGCCAAGCAACTCGAAAAATTGGCGGTGGACAAGAACCTTGCAAAGAAACTTGAGCAAGCGGGGGTCAAGAAGGAAGACCTCAAACGAATGTTGGAAAATCTTTCCAAGAAGGATTTGGACCAGCTGAAAAAACAACTCCAGGAAAAGGGTTGGAACCAGAAGCAAATCCAGAAGCTGGCCAAAAAGCTCCAACAGCAACAAAAAGCCGGCAGCCTGGCAAAGAAACTCGCTAATGCGATGAAAAACGGCGGTCAATCCGGCGCTCCGGGGCAATCAGGTCAATCCATGAGCGGGCTGAGCCAGGCAGGGGAGATGCTAAGCGAACTGGAGATGCTTGATTCGGAGATGCAACAACTTGACTCCGTGATGGCAGGGCTGAACGAATCCAAGAACGCGCTGGACAAGCCCTGTGGACAATGTAACGGCACGGGGAAGAGCGGCGGTCGATCTTGCTCAAGCTGTGGCGGAAAAGGATCAGGTGGTCCCGGCCGCGGCATGGGGAAAATGGGACAAGGGCGGGGTGGCCTTGCGCCGGAGCAAGAGACTAACGTAGCATTCAAGGTTGAACGAGGCAAAGTCCACACCGGACAGGGTGCGATCATCGGCCAGATTTTGATCGATGGTGAGCAGGTCAAAGGTGATGTTGACACGAGCCTGGAGCGCGTGATTAGTGCTGCGGAGCGCGATGCCAGCGATCGAATCAGCCGAGATCGAGTTCCGAGGCAATATCAGAAAGCTGTGCGCAAATATTTCTCCAATATGCAGGAAGTAGCCAAACAGGGGCGCGGAAGCGACGCCGCTGCTTCGAAGAATGAGGAAGACAGCTCATCAGATTGACGCATCCCTGATGTCGCCTTGACGTATGAACAGTTAAACTTGGTCGCATTGGAACTGTCGACGTTTAACCCCGAATCCGTACCATTGTTCTCCATGCTTATTTGTCGACATGCTTTCACTGTGCCTCTGCTGATAATCATCTTTGCCGTCGGCTGCAATCCGAGTGCATCCACGACGCGAGACGTTCTGGCTGTTTTTGGGCGTACCGGCTTTGGCGACGGTGACTTCAGTTATCCTCGCGCGATTGCTGTTTCTCCCGACGGCTCTGTGTACGCCGTCGACAAGACCGCTCGCGTTCAGAAATTCGATTCAAACGGTGTGTTCCTACTCGGGTGGAAGATGCCCGACCGTGCTGCGGGAAAGCCGATCGGCCTTTCAGTTCACCGTGATGGTCGCGTCTTCGTAGCAGATACACACTACCATCGTGTTGTCATTTTTGACCCAATGGGAAATCAACTTGCGACGTTCGGCGAGCTAGGGACTGGCGACGGGCAGTTTCAGTTGCCCACCGATGTCGCTTTTGACCAACAAGGGAACGTTTACGTCAGTGAGTATGGCGGGAACGATCGGATCACTAAATGGTCGCCGGATTTCCATTTTCTGAGTGCAATGGGCGAGAAACCGATAGACGGTGTCCGTCTAAACAGGCCCGCCGGGATAGATATTGATGTGGAACAATCTTTGTGGGTGGCCGATGCCTGCAACCATCGAATTGTCCACATGACGTTGGACGGCGAGACGTTGGCGACTTATGGAGAGATGGGCAGAGAGTCCGGCAAGTTTCGCTATCCTTATGATGTTGACGTATCATCGTCTCGCATGGTGATGGTTGCCGAGTTTGGGGGCGATCGTCTGCAGTGGCTCGACAAGAAGGGCCGGTTTCTGCAAACCTGGGGATCAAGCGGTCGAAAGCCGGGCGAACTATCCGCGCCATGGGGTGCGGCCTATGGACCAAACAAAAACGTATATGTTGTTGATTCGTTAAACAACAGGGTGCAAATTATCAAGCCATGAGCTGGATCGCTTGGACAATGCCGTTTGATTTCGAGGAACCAATCTGGCTATGGCTCTGCCTACTCGTTCCGATCCTCATAGCTGTTTCGATTCGCAGCTTGGCCGGAATTGAGCCGATCCGCCGAGTTTTGTCCATTGCGGTGCGATGCTTGCTCGTAGTGCTGGTTGCATTTTGTTTGGCTGGCGTACAAAGCGTTCAACGCAACGAAGACCTCACCGTCCTGTATTTAATGGACCGATCGCACAGCGTACAGGAAATGCAGGAGAAGCAAGAGCAGTTCATCATCGAATCGACGAAGGAAATGCCGCCCGACGATCGCGCCGGGATGATCGACTTCGCACGAAACGCCTACCTGCAACAGCTTCCGATGCGCGGCGGTTATTTCATCGCGCCTGGCCGATTGCCGGTTATGCCAAACACGGATCGTACCGACATTGCAACGGCAGTGCGCCTTGCAATGGCGATGTTTCCGCATGACACCGCAAAGCGCATCGTGCTCATGTCGGATGGCAACGATAATATGGGTGATCTGCTGACTGAAGCGCGCCGGGCAAAAGCTAATGGTGTCCCAGTTGATGTTGTACCGCTGCAATACCGACGATCCAACGAAGTTTTCTTTGAAAGGCTGATCGCACCCACGCACGCGTCCCCCGGCGAACAAGTTCCTTTGCGCATGGTGCTCAATACAACCAAGCCTGTCAGTGGAACCATTCTGGTATATCGCAATGGCGACCTGCTGCAGATGCCTTCGGATCAGAGTCGGGTGAGTTTGAAACCCGGGCGTAATACGTTCTTTATCAAGATTCCCATAGAGTCAGAAATCACTCAATCCTATGAGGCGATCTTTCGGCCGGATCGGCAGTCGGATGACAGCGTCGCACTGAACAACACGTCTCGCGCGTTTACATTTGTATCCGGTTCGAGCCGTGTTCTTGTCATAAGTGGTGGCTTGCCGGACGATCAGCCTATGGTTGATGCACTGCGCAGTGAAAATGTCCTCGTCGATTTAGTTACGCCCGCTGAGTTGGGCGATTTTCTTTTGCCGGACATGATGAGTTACTCAACGATCGTTCTTTCGAACGTGCCCGCGGCGTCCTTCACCGAGGCCCAGCAGGAAGCCCTCGCCATTTATGTCAAGGACATGGGTAGCGGACTGATCATGACAGGCGGTGATGAAGGGTTCGGGGCGGGCGGCTGGATTGGTACGAAGCTGGAAGAAGTGATGCCAGTCACCTTTGAAATCAAACACAAACGTGTTATTCCCCGAGGGGCACTTGTGCTCATCATGCACAGTTGCGAAATCGCGCGAGGCAATTTCTGGGGCAAAGAGATGGCCAAGAAGAGTGTCGATACGGTCAGTTCGCAGGATTATATTGGTGTATTGACGTATACCTACTCGCCGGGCGGCGAAAACTGGGAGGTGCCATTTGACCGCAACCGGAATAAGTCGGCGGTAAAGGCCCAGATCGATCGCATGCAAATGGGTGACATGCCGGATTTCGGGCGAACGATGCAGATGGCCTACAAGGAACTCGCCAATGGCCGGGGACGCGATGCCGCACAAAAGCATGTGATTATTATGAGTGATGGTGACGCCTCGCCGCCGTCACCGAAACTCCTTGCAGATTACAAGAAGGCGAAGATTACGGTAAGCACCATTGCGCTCGGCTGGGGGGGGCATGTGTTTCAGCCGACGATGATCAAGATCGCGAAAGCGACGGGCGGCCGGTTTTACGCGGCCCGTAATCCAAAGCAGTTGCCGCAGATTTTCACCAAGGAATCGAAGGTGGTGCGTCGTCCATTGATTATTGACGAGCCATTTCAGCCTGTGACGATCAACCCGAATAGCGATTTGCTCGCTGGAGGTGCGATTTCCGGTTCGATGCCACCATTGGGTGGAATGGTCCTCACATCGCCCAAGCAAAGCCCGAATGTGGTGGTCCCAATAGTGCGAGCCACGGACGATGGCGAGGACCCGGTGCTGGCGCATTGGCAGTATGAGCTGGGGAAAACGGTTGCGTTTACCAGTGGTTATTGGGCACACTGGGGGCAGCAATGGACGGGTTGGCCGAAGTTTGCGAAATTTTGGGCACAAATTGTTCGCTGGACCATGCGACAGGACACCCCTGCCAATTTTGATACTTACACCAAAATCGAAGGCAATCGCGGGCGAATTGTTATCGACGCGCTCGACAAGGATGCGTCATATCTCAACAATCTGGCTGCCCAAGCGCGCGTCATAGGCCCGAACAACGAGGTCATTCCCACGCGTTTTATGCAAACGGGGCCTGGGAAGTATGAAGCTGTTTTTGAAGTGACAAAAGCAGGGCAATATTTAGCCAATGTGCGCATGTCGGATCAAGGACGTGACTTGGGAACGCTCCGGACAGGGTTGACCGTACCTTTTTCTCCGGAGTACCGCGATCTAATCCCTAACGAAGCATTACTACGTCAGGTTGTCGACATCACGGATGGTCGCTGGCTCGATCAAGGCCCCATGCAAGCCGATGTTTTTAGTCACGATCTGCCACTTACCGAGGCCCGGAAGCCCGCTTGGGAATGGGTGCTTGCCTGGTTGCTTCTGCCCCTGTTTCTGCTGGATGTAGCGGTTCGGCGTCTCGCTAGCTGGTTGGCACTTTCCATTGCGGTGGAAGTCGTAGTTCTGTTTGTCATGCTGTTCGGCTTGGGCGTTTGGTACGGCGCCTGGTGGGGGATACTCGGCGCCATTCTTCTTGCGGAATTGATTGGCTGGACCATTCGTTTCCGATATATTGGCCCAATTTTTGACTATATGACACATAGTGTCACAGCTTTGGGAAGAGCTGGCGAACGAAGCGCAGCGTCGCTCGACAAACTAAAAGACGTGCGAGAACGTGTTCTCGACGAACGCGAAGATGTTGGTAAGGAAAAGCTCGAACGTATTTCGCAGGATGATGAGCCTGTCTCAATCAAAACAGCCAAGCGAAAATACGAAGCAACGGGTGGGAGGGTCGCTGGTCGATCCGGCGACTTGTCCGCGACGTTGGGTGGGGCTCAATCTGAGGAGAAGTCCCAGGGCAAGCCAAAATCGAAACCTGGCGAGACCAAGCCTGAGGAAGAACAAGAGGATGCAACTTCTCGATTGCTACGGGCGAAACGGCGGGCCCGAAAGGACATCGAGGAATAAGGATCGCGAATTGTTCCCGGCGCCGCGCGACGAAGTTTGGAAATAGTTTGGAAATAGTTTGGAAGTACAATGTAGGGCGACAGGATTGGCATGCCCCGAAATTGATGATTGGACATACGACGTAGAGTTGTCTTGAGCGATAGGAGTTGCAGATGGCTACGCAGATTGATCCGGCAGTAGAAAAAGCGGCGGACGAGTTTCGCCATAAATTCGAGGCGCTGAAGAGAGAGGTGGGCAAGGCGATTGTCGGCCATGATGAGATTGTTGACGGCGTCTTGACCGCCCTCTTCATAGGCGGGCATGTGCTGCTTGAGGGGGTTCCCGGCTTGGGCAAGACCTACCTCATTCGGACGCTGGCGGACGCGTTGAAATTGCAATTCTCACGCATTCAATTCACGCCCGACTTGATGCCTGCAGACATCATAGGCACTACAATCATAAGCGAAGATCCCGCATCGGGTCGTCGATCTTTTGAATTTCAAAACGGGCCTATTTTTGCGCAGATACTCCTTGCAGACGAAATCAATCGTGCGACACCCAAAACGCAATCAGCCTTATTGGAAGCCATGCAGGAACATACCGTGACAACTGGCGGCACGACGCACCGACTTGAAGAACCTTTCTTCGTTATGGCTACGCAGAACCCCATCGAGCAGGAGGGGACCTATCCACTGCCCGAAGCCCAGCTCGATCGGTTCATGTTCAAACTGGTTGTCGAGTATTCCAGTCGAGATCAACTCAAGACCATTCTCGATCGCACCACCGCTGGCTACAAAGCCGACGTGAAACCCGTTATGACGGGCGATGAAATTATCGGGACACAGAAGCTCGTACGCCGAGTCGTCATGGCGCCGCATGTTCAAGATTATGCGGTGCGCGTAATGATGGCATCTCATCCGAACGGCCCGTACGCGATTGAGGCAACGAATAAATATGTTCGCTGGGGAGCAAGTCCACGGGCGGCTCAGACTTTGACACTTGGCGCCAAGCTCAATGCCTTGTTGGATGGGCGATTCAATACCAGCTTTAGCGATGTTCAAAAAGTATTCCTGCCGGCTATGAGGCATCGTGTCTTACTCAACTTTGAAGGTGAAGCCGAAGGCATCAGTACGGATGATGTCTTGCGTGAGATGATCGACAAGACGCCTACGATGTCGGAGGCTGCGGCGTAGGAGGTTTTCTCCTTGACGGGGCGCTGCACATTGGTCCCCGGCGAGAAAAACGGGTGACGGGCTGAACCGGAAATCAAATTAGTTGAGTAAAAAATTGGTAAGTGCAGCACAAAAATCGACGGAACTTCTCGATCCCGCCTTCATGGCCAAGCTTGATCAGCTTGCGCTGGTAAGCCGAAAAATTTTCGCGGGGAAGCTCAAGGGAGAACGGCTGAGCAAACGGCGCGGGGAGTCCGCGGAGTTTGCCGACTACCGGAATTACGTTGTCGGAGACGACTTGCGATATCTGGATTGGAACATCTACGCACGCCTCGAGCGTCTTTTTATCAAGCTTTTTCTCGAAGAGGAAGACCTCCACGTCAGTCTGCTTATTGACGTCTCGAAGAGCATGGATTGGGGTCAGCCTCACAAAGGGTTGTACGTTCGGCGCATCGCTGCAGCCTTGGCGTACATCGGACTAATAAATTTTGATCGCGTTAGCCTCTACGCGTTTTCCAATGGCCTGCAATACGAACTGAAAGGCGTGAGGGGTAGGCGAATGATGTTTAAGGTTGCCGATTTTCTTTCTCGCGTTGAATACGAAGGCAGCAGCAATCTTACCGCAACGGGAAAACAGTTTGCTCTACGCCATCCGCAACAAGGGATCGTCTTGGTGCTGAGTGATTTTTTCGACAAAGGTGGGTATGAAGACGGATTGCGATATCTCATTTCACGCAAGTATGACGTATACGCCGTGCAGGTGTTGAGTCCGGAAGAAATAGAGCCTTCACTCGTTGGCGATTTGAAACTTACAGATGTCGAGGACGGCGATACGGCGGATGTGACGGTAGGGCGTGCCTTGATAAATCGGTACAAGCGCAATCTTGAAGGGTATTGCGCCGACTTCCGAGAATACTGTTCTCGGCGAGGCGTTCATCATCTGTTCACCAGCACAACCGTGCCGTTTGATGACATTATATTGTCCTATTTTCGTAAACGGGGTCTGCTCAAATGAATGTTGTGCAACTCATGTTGAAGAACCCGCTTAAACTTCGCGGGCGGCGTCGCACCGTTTCGTTGACATATCGAGTAACACCATAATGGATTTCCTGAGTCCAACGTCGATAGGCATCGCTTCGGCACTGACGGTACCGCCGTTGGTCGCGCTCTATTTCCTAAAGCTCAAACGCACGGTGAAGTTGGTCCCTTCAACATTGCTGTGGAAGCGCGCGATCGAGGACTTGCATGTGAACTCGCCTTTCCAGCGATTGCGAAGCAGCTTGCTCCTGCTGTTGCAGCTGCTGGTGCTCATTCTCGGTGCGATTGCTTTGGGCAAGCCCATGTTTCAAATTGCGCAGCGTCAAGAGGACACGGTCATCCTCCTGGTTGACCAATCCGCTTCCATGGCGGTTCTGGAAGATGGGGGGAAGTCGCGTTTGGACAAAGCCAAAGAGGCTGCGAAGAGCAGCATTGACAACATGGGTGATGATGCGAGCGCCATGGTTATCGCGTTTTGCGACCGCGCCTTTGTGGTGGCTCCATTCAATTCGAACCGGGAGTCTCTGAAACGTCAGATTGATAACATTGAGCAGACTCAAAGCACTTCGCAATTGGGCGAGGCGATGAGTTTGGCAGAAGCGCATGCACAGAACATCATTATAGGCAGTGAAGAAGCGGGTGCGGACATTCCGCCGGAACGGCTTGCACCGCCTGCATCGGTTTTCTTATTTACCGATGGTCGCATTGAGGATGCAGATAAAGTCGCGCTACAGAAGTTTGATCTGTCGAATATTCAGGTGGTCAATGTTGCGAAGCGAGCGGATAACGTCGGCATTTTAGCCATGGATGCTCGACGCAACTACGAAACGCCCGAACTACTCGAGGTGTCCGCAACGATTCAGAATTTTGGCCCCAAGCCGATTTCGATCGACGCTGTGTTATATGTAGATGGTCGAAACGTGGATGTTCAAACCATCGAACTTGGTCCCGCGCCAACGACAGAATCATCTGACGGTGTCGAGGGTGGGGCCGAATCTGCGATCAAGTCAAGTACTGGTGTTGCGGCCTTTGATGATATTGAATTCGGCGGGGGAGGACTGGTGGAAGTGGTTCTTCGGACAGACGATGCACTGTCAGCCGACGATCGAGCTTGGACCATAATCGATGAGCCGAGTCACGTTAGTGTCTTGCTGGTGACAGATGAGAACCCGCCGCTGGAGTCCGTGCTGGACGCACTTCCCCTGAAACTTACCGTAATGACACCTGAAACATATACGGAAGCCGACGATGTTGAACTGTCGAACGGTCGACGAAGTGCATTCGATGTCGTTATCATGGATCGGTTTTCGACGGACAGGTTGTTCCTTGGCAATTATTTCTTCTGGGGCGCCGCGCCGCAGCTGGAAGGTGTTTCCGCCGGAAAATCCGTCTCGGATCAGGTTGTCTTCAACTGGGACGAAACGCATCCAATTCTCCGTCACGTCGCAGTCGAGACCCTGCATGTTTTTGAATGGGCGACGTTGAAGGTTCCCGACGATGCAACAGTGATCGTGGAGGGCGAGTCTTCCCCTGTCTTGGCGTTCTTAACGCGCGAGGGCAGCCAGTATTTGATTAGTGCGTTCAGCCTGATTGCCGAGGACGAATCTGGCCAACGGTTCTTGAATACCTACTGGGCAACAAGTGTCGATTTCATCGTGTTCGTACAAAACGCCATTAATTATTTAGCTGCCAACATTTCGACATCAAGCCGTCGAGCCGTCGTCCCGGGCGAGCCGGTTACCTGGCCGATCCCCGAACGGACAAAGGCAGTGACGATAAGCCGACCCGATGGAAAGGAAGACTCTGTTCTGTCCGCAGGATACCAAAGTATTCAGTACGCCCGCACCCGGCAAGTTGGACCTTATGAAGTATCGCCACACGTTCCAGGTGCAAAAGTCTTCGCTGTAAACCTTTTCAACGAGATGGAAAGCAACATCAAGCCGAGCCAGTCGTTGACGTTCGGCTCGGAGCGAATCCAGGCGTCGACCGCAAAGTTAGACGTCAATCAGCCTGCTTGGAAATATTTTCTGCTCGCCCTGTTGGTCTTCCTGATCTTTGAATGGGTCGTATACAACAGGCGAGTTTTCGTGTGATTGCATGTCGCCTAAACTCCGGCAGTCATATCGAATCGTATCGCATTAGATCATATTCAGTCGCTTGCTTCCGGGTTCAAAATTCCCATAGTATTGATACGAACAAGTCAGAGATCGAAAAAGATTACGAACTCCGCTCCGACATGGATCATGGAAATGGATGAGCTTTCTAATCCCCACATCAAAGCTGTTCTTCTCATTGATCGAGGGCGAGCAATTGCACGCGCGTTGGTATGGGCGCCGCCAGCTACACTCGCAGGGTTCCTGGCACTCTTTGCAAGCCGATCGGTTGATCTATCGAGCGCCGGGGTCTCCAGCCGAGTTGTTGGATTCAGCATTACCGCCTTTGCTCTCGCGTCTGCAATCCTTGCTTTGGGATTCACGGTCAAGGCATTGCGTAATTTCCTCCTGGCGATTTGGCCTGCGCGAGTGCAGATGGTCGCAACAGTGGATGAATTGGTGATGGAGCTTGGCTCCTTCGGAAAACGCGTGTACAAGGCGAACAAGTTAGACGTGAAGTATCCATTTGAGCTTGTAAGCGAGGGGGCAGAAGATTCTTATGAGGCGTTCCTGCCAGAGGAAGAACAGCTTTCGACACTGTTGCCGCGGATCGAGAACCGAGTTGATGGCTCGCTGATAAATCATACCATCCTTCAGTTCGCCGCTGGCAGCGAATCGGATATCGCTGGCACCCTGCGACCTATCTTGGATGCATGGCGCTCTCGTGCCGATGTCGATCTGGT
>JAJDEA010000092.1 GCA_029260035.1 Phycisphaerae bacterium | reverse complement strand
ATCCCATCCCATCCCATCCCCGCAGGAGCTAAAGTTATGAAATCGTATGGGAAGATTCCGCTCGGTGTTGTTTTGTCGTTGTCGATTGTCTTCGTTGCAGCCGCTTGCTTGGCTCAGCAGCGGACGCGTGTTTCTGATGCCAAACCTTCATTGCATGTTGTGCCGCTAGTTGATCACACGCTACCCTACCAAGGATTTGGCGCCGTTGTGATTGTTGACGACGGGACGCTGCTGATTGCTCTCGGAGGTGAAGTACGTCGCGAGGACGATTCCACGCTGACATCTCCTTTTCCGTCGGGGAGTGAGATTCTCCAGTACCAACTCAACACATCCGGACTGGCAATCATTGAGTCAAAAGGTAGAGTGTTCCTTGATCGAAACGGGAATCAGTTGCGTAAGCGTGGTCTTCGCGAACGCCAGGTTTCCGTCACTTCCTTTGCGGATGGCCCGAATGATGCGCCGAACTCTCTCTATGATTTCACCGGGGATTTAAAAGTGGCGTTTGACGCCAAGAAACAAGTCATTTCCGTCGCCATTGCAGACACGGAAAGCTCGAGGATGACATTCAACTTATCAGCCCCGATTGTGGCTGGTAGTCAAACAGACGAAATGGCGGATTCTCGCTACGATAATGGAGCGATAGCAGACAGCCTTGAAGATGAATCCATTCTTCTCGAACCGCCCTTGCCTGATTCTCAATGCAATATCTCATGTGCAAGTGGTAGTGGTTCGGTTACTTGCACAAACTCTGGGTGCAAGTGCATTTGTGTGGTAACGAGACCAGAATGCATTTGCACAAACGCCCACACTAATTGAGCTAGCTGTGAGTGGCATTGAATGATTTATGCCTAAACCATTTACCGGGAGCGCATGGCAACATGTGCTTCCGTTTGCTTATGAACGCTAACATTCCTGATCTCTGCGTTTGTTTTTCTTTAACCTTAACTTACGCCAGCGTAATTGATGAATCCAAATACACGTCTTGAATGGTATTGAGCAACTTAATGCCTTCATTCATGGGACGCTGGAACGACTTTCGGCCCGAAATTAACCCCATACCGCCCGCTCGCTTGTTGACGACAGCCGTCTTGGCTGCATCCTGGAAATCATTCTCTCCGGATGCACCGCCTGAATTAATCAGCCCCATTCGCCCCATATAGCAACCGGCAATCTGATATCGAGTCAGGTCGATAGGGTGATCGGTCGTCAAGTTTTCGTATACAAGCTTGCTGGTTTTCGCAAAATTGACAGCGGTAAAACCGCCGTTGTTCTCGGGTTGCTTTTGTTTGATGATATCCGCCTCGATCGTCACGCCAAGGTGATTCGCCTGGCTTGTCAGGTCGGCGGCAGCGTGGTAATCCGTTCCATCTTTCTTGAAGCCGCTATTGCGAAGGTAGCACCAAAGAACGGTAGCCATGCCGTATTCGTGAGCAGCCTGAAATGCTTCGCTTACTTCTTGAATCTGCCTGCTTGATTCGTCGGACCCGAAGTAGATGGTTGCTCCGACCGCAGCCGCACCCATGTCAGCGGCTTGCTCGACGCTGGCAAACATGATTTGGTCGAACTTATTCGGGTAAGTCAACAGTTCGTTGTGGTTAAGTTTGACGAGAAACGGAATTTTGTGGGCATACTTTCGTGCTACAGAACCAAGAACGCCAAGCGTAGAGGCGACGGCATTGCATCCGCCTTCGATGGCGAGTTTGACAATGTTCTCGGGATCAAAATATGCGGGGTTCGGAGCAAAGGAAGCGCCTGCGGTGTGCTCGATACCCTGATCGACTGGCAAAATGGAAAGGTATCCCGTCCCAGCCAGTCGGCCGTGATTGAAAACCGATTGCAGATTGCGCAACACCGGAACCGACCTGTCGGTATGCGCGAGAACGCGATCGACAAAATCAGGCCCTGGCACATGAAGGGTCGATTTATCGATCGTCTTACACTTGTGATTTAGCAGCGTTTCCGCTTCCGAGCCCAATAGGTCTACGACGGCAGTCATAATACTTATCTCCTGTGCATACGACGACGATTACCATTCGGACGACGCTCATTTTAGTAGCAATTCGCGCACCGGGAAAGGCGTTATCGGCTTGACGGCTATGGCCGGGCCTATCTGCAATTATCGACCTCTGTCAGGAGGCCCGTTAGATCGGACGCCTTTTCGCGAGGCCGGGGTAGGATTCGATCCAGGGAACTCTGGCGCAAAAAGTGCCTTAGAGGGGGCGGAAGAGGCGTGGAATGGTCGCGTTCGCCCGTGTTGCTTCCGTACGCGGCGTCGGGTACGTTTGTCGCTGCTGATGGTCAGGGCGTTCAACGTAGGACGCCCTCGGGTCAGCGATATTAGCCAGGAGCTTAAGTCATGGCGGATGAAGAATTGGCAGTGGATCAGGAAAACAGCTCGGACGATACGGCGGTGGAATTGACTGACGAAGAAAAGGCGATGGCGGAACTCAAAGAGGCCATTGGCGTCGCCAAAGAGGACATCGGGCCGCTGCGAATGAAACTCACGATTACCGTACCGCGCGATACGCTAGACGGTCGGCTGGGCGAACAGTTCGACGAACTCAAGCGAGATGCGATCGTGCCGGGATTTCGCAAAGGGCACGCCCCGCTTCGACTTGTCGAAAAGCGGTTCGGCTCTGAAGTCGGCGACCAAATCAAGAGTCAATTAATTGGCAGCGCCTACTTGGCAGCTGTAGAAAAGGAAGACCTCAAGCCCCTCGGCGATCCGCTGATTTGGGCGAAGGTTAGCGAAGAACGAGTCGATGACAATGAAGCGACTCGGATGGTCGAAACCGACAAGCTGATTTCGATTACTCAGGCGATCGAAGAGCTTGAGTTGCCGAACGAGGGCGACTTCACCTATTCCTGCGAACTTGAACTTCGGCCTGAATTTGAACTTCCGGAATTGAAGAAAATACCTCTGGAGAAACCGAAAGTTTCTGTGGCCAAGGCCGACGTGGATAAGGAAATCGAACGGATACTCATGTCGCGAGGCACCTTCACTCCGGTCGAAAAAGGCTCCGTAAAAATCGATGACATGATGTACGTTGACATTAAGATGTCAGTAGATGGCGAAGTCATTGCCTCGGAGGACAACTTTGATATGGCGGCCCGAAATATGTACGTTAAGGGCGTATACCTTGATGGCTTCGGTGATGCGGTCAAAGGCAAGAAAGTGGGAGCGGAAGTCACATTTGATGCGGAAGTCCCGGACGATCACGAAAACATCGACGCGCGGGGCAAGACCGCCACGTTCAAGATCAAGATCAACGAAATCAAGCGATTGGAAATCCCGGCTATCGATGAGGAATTCCTATCTTCGTCGGGCTTCGAGAGCGAGAAGGAATTCCGAGATCAGGTGAATACGATGCTCGAATCCAATCTCGTCCAGACCCAACAGCGGGCGATGCGCGATCAGGTTGGCCAATACCTGCTCGACGAGACGAAAATGGAACTCCCCGAAGGATTGTCACAGAAGCAAACTGAGAGAACCCTCGCACGCCGAATGATAGAAATGCTGCAAGCTGGCGTTCCTCAGGCTGAGGTCGAAAAATCAATGGACGAGATGCGTGCGAAGGCGCACGACCAAGTTATTCGGGATTTGAAATTGTCTTTCGTGATGGAAAAAATTGCAGAGGATCACGCCATCACGGTTCCCGAGGAGCGGGTTAATGGCGCGATTCATCAGATAGCCGCGCGGTCCAATAAACGCTTTGACCGTGTTCGAGACGAGTTGAGCAAAGGCGATGGCCTGACGATGCTATACCTCAGACTGCGGGATGAACAAATCCTGGACGATTTGGTCGCCGATGCCGAAGTCTCTGAGGTTGAGAGTCCGAAAAAGAAGAAGCCCGCGACAAAGAAAACGGCTAAGAAAAAGGCCAAAAAGACCACTAAGAAGAAGACGTCTTGATGTAGGCGACTTGCCACCATGTTTTAGCCGAAGAAACGGAAGCCACACACGACCAATTGTATCAAGACAACGGTCGCACCTTGGAACTGAAGATGGCCTTCGGCTGGAAGTATGAGCCAAGGGTGGTTGGGCGAGATGTAGAGTTGTTCGGTTCTCGGATATTGTGATTCGGAATCGATTTCAATCAGCACGGGCTGAGAATGAGGAAAGGGACTATGCACGAATTTCCAATGCCACCCGGCGTTTTCAATCAATCACAGCAGTATCAGCGTACGCGCGAAATGTCGCTCACGGACATGCTGCTCGAAAATCGCATCATCTTCCTGGCAGGACCTATCATGGAAAGGACCGCAAGCGTTGTCATCCAACAACTGCTTTACTTGCAGTCAGTCCGTAAGGACCAGGACGTCAACCTGTACATCAACTCGCCGGGCGGCCTCGTCGACCAGACGCTGGCTATCTACGATACCATGAAACTGATGGGTTATGACATCGCAACATGGTGCATCGGCCAGGCAGCTAGTGGCGGCGCCGTACTTCTCATGGCTGGCACAAAGGGCAAACGATATATTCTGCCTAATGCCAAAGTCATGTTGCATCAGCCCTATGGCGGAATCACCGGGCAAGCTGAAGATATTCGTATTCAGGCGGAAGAAGTATTGCGTGACAAGAAACGGCTCAACGAGATCATCGCGGATTGCACGGGCAAGACGGCTGAGCAGGTTGCGGACGAAACGGAACGAGATCATTACTTGGACTCGCAGGAAGCGCTTGATTACGGCATCGTCGATGAAATCCTGAGCGGTGAAAAAGAGAAAAAGAAGGTAGGTAAGTAAGTTTCGCCTTGGTCAATTCAATTTGCGACTAGACCACGGCATAACAAAACCTAACACTGTTGATACCCGGTCAATACTGGACAACCGTTTGAGAAGAAAAGGCAACCTATGAACGCTGTCAGCCAAAGAGTTCCCTTTGTAATTGAGTCAACCGGTCGCGGCGAGCGAGAGATGGACATCTTCTCCCGCCTTCTGAAGGACCGCATCGTTTTCCTCACCGGCGGCATTGACGACGAAATTGCCAACTTAATCGTTGCGCAGTTGCTGTTCCTTTCCAACGAAGACCCTGCCGCTGACGTTCATCTCTATGTGAACAGCCCCGGCGGTTCGGTTTCAGCGGGATTGGCGATTTACGACACGATGCAGTTTCTTCGCTGTGATGTCGCAACCTACAATGTCGGAATGTGCGCGAGTATGGGAGCGATCATTCTCTGCGGCGGGGCAAAGGGCAAGCGATACTTGCTGCCTAACTCGCGAACGCTTCTCCATCAGCCACTTATTGGCGGTACGATGCAAGGCTCTGCGACCGACCTTTCGATCGAAGCGGAAGAGATTCTGCGCTTGCGAAAAGTGCTCTACAACATTTTGACCTCGCGAACGGGCAAGGACACCGCTGTGATCGAAAAAGATTGCGACCGAAACAAATGGCTCGACGCTGGCGAGACCGTCACCTATGGCTTAGCCGACCAGATTCTCGAACGAATGCCGATGCCAGCAAGTTGAACCTGTGCCGCAGCCCACGGCGTCGATCGATGACTGCACGGCTATCGATTCAACATGATTATGTCGCAATAATGGCACTTGTTGATTATGGGTGTTTGAAATCAGCCCGCCTCCCGCCCTCAAGATAGGCTTTTAGTTTTCGATATAGCCTTTCGTTGGCTGGGATAAAGAACTTCAAGAGGTTTTCGTAGGCTGGCGTGTTACGGTAACCGACGCCATAGGAGAGGATGCGCGTTCTCTTTTTCCCGACGGGCTCAAACACCACGATGTTCATAAGGTTCTCGGCGTCCTCTTTCAGGATTTCCGGCCAATTCGCTTGCAGCTCAGCCTGTAGAGTCAGAACGCGTTCGGGAACGTAGTTGATAATATGCAACACGTTGGTGCCAGGATCTCCGATACGAGCATCTGGCGTATAATGGGTACGAATCGTTCCCCCCACCCGCAGGTCGACCTTGGCGACCGGAGACGCCCAGCCTGTCCAACCCTCGTCAGTGACATAAGCATTCCAAACCTTGGCGACCGGAGCATCGATCCATACTTCCTGGATTAATACTCTCTCGTTTGCTGTCGTTTTGATGACCCGGCTGGAAATGTCTTTCTTCTGTTGGTCCGCGGCTGCGGTCGCAGCACCGACCGCAGCCAATCCATAAAATGCGAGAGAAAACAGAGCGACGCAGGGTGAAATTCGATTGAAGTGCATCGAGGCGATCCTTTTATTATTGAGCTTGACCTAGTTCCGACCGTTTTCCTGTTGTCGAAGAAAATTGGCGACGAGCGTCCCGCCTTCTTCCGTGAGAAAACTTTCAGGGTGAAACTGAACGCCTTCGACGGGCAGGGTCATGTGCCGGATGCCCATCAGCTCATCGCGGTCGGTCCAGGCCGTGACTTGCATCTCGTCGGATAGCGATTCCTTCGATAGCGCCAGCGAATGGTATCGCGTTGCGACGAACGGATTCGTTAAGCCGTAGTAAATTCCAGTGCCATCGTGGTGAATCCGACTTGTCTTGCCGTGCATCAGCCTCGGCGCCCTGACAACCGTTCCGCCGAATGCCTGCCCGATACATTGATGACCCAGGCAAACACCGAGTATGGGCGTACGCTCACAAAAATGCCGCACGACTGACACACTAATGCCCGCTTCGTCCGGCGTGCAAGGCCCTGGCGAGATAACAATCCGCGTCGGCTTCAAGCCTTCGATTTGCTCAATCGAAAGCGCATCGTTGCGAAACACCTTTATTTCCAGCCCGGTCTCCATCGCACCGATCAACTGAACGAGGTTGTAAGTGAACGAGTCGTAATTATCGATGATTAGAATCATAGTGTCAGCATAACGTTGTCATCGACCATGGCAACCTAATAGCAAGCATGACCCGGCAGAAGCACCCGAAAAGTGCTTCTTCTCGATTTCCCTTGCGCGGGGATGGAATACGATGCGCCGGCAGGAATCTTCTCCGCGCTTCGATTCAAAGCGCCATGTGCCACGCCTATCGCAGCATCTCTTTGTGATTCAAAAGTCACTTTTTCTTTGACTTCACGCCGAAGGGCCGGTAAAATGTCGCATAGAGTGAAAGAAGGGGTTCTTTCTTAAAAATAAGCGACCGCTTTGGCACCGCGACATGTGCGCATGCGACGCCAACGGCATTCAAGGAGCATCTACCATGGCGACTCATAGGAAGTTCGATGGCTGGTTGACTCATTTCGCTTTGGCGGTGGCGTTTGTAGGGCTGTTCCCGGCCCTATCCCATGGCACGGGCACATTTAGTATGGTTGTCGCGCCGACACGCGGAACATCAAACGCTAGTGGGCCAGGCTATGTCGCACCCGGGCCAATCAGCTCAACGTTGAACCCCAATGACACGATCACGCTGACATCAGGCGGTGTAATTGTTGAACTGGAAACTCATATTACATGGGATGACGGTGATCCCGGTCGTAAGCTTGGTACTGCCCAATGGAAGATCAATGGTCTGACGAGTGCTTGGTGTACGGCGTGTGGTCTCGGAGGCCTTGGTTTTGACAATGGCATCGGTGCACCGCTCGAGCCTCTTGGCTTTACGGCTGGAACATTTAACAATGGTGGCTACATCAACACCCATCGCTGTTTTATTAGTGATCGAGAAGGTGGTTCAGCCAATGGCATTGACCCGCCCTGCAACGCGGCGGATCCAGCAGACGGCCCAGCTGTTGAGGATCCAGCCTTTGCCATGAGTGGTCAGGTTCCGGCTCCGACGGCGGTGGTTGCCTTTCCGGACATCAACTATGAATACCTGTTGGGGTCGCCTGCGGGTGGAGGTGACAGCAACGGCGGCGCTCGTTTTTATGGCGGCACGTTGCGTTTGGACATCCCGGCTGGTGCAACAGGAACCTACGAAGTTGGGTTCGTGGACGATCCTTTCGTGCTGATCCTTCTTGATGAGAGGGCCCATGATATTCCCATCACGGCCCTCAACCCCGCGTTTATCAAGATCAGATGCCAAACACAACAGGAATGCGATGATGGTAACTTATGCACCGACGAAAATTGCGATTCGCAGACAAACACTTGCACTTCCGCCTTCAATTATGACGATGCTGTTTTCTGCTGCGACCCGAACGTCGGGCCAATCGTAGGTCTTACCCAAATCGACGACAATACTGAATGTACAGACGATGTTTGTGATCCAGCAACCGGCAATGTAACTCACGGTTTTACGATCACTGGCACGGCTTGCGGCGATCAAACTGCAACGGAGTGCGACGCACCAAACATATGCGATGGTGCAGGGACATGCGTAGAAAACCACCTGGCGACGGGAACGGCATGCGGAGACCCTGCCGACAAAGATTGCGACAGTGCTGATACCTGCGACGACCTCGGAACGTGCCTTTCCAACTTATCGTCAAGCGGAACTCCATGCGGCGACAACAGCACGACAGAATGTACGAATCCCGATATATGCGATGGTATGGGAATATGTAATCCGAATGACCTGCCGCTCTTCACGCCATGCACGGACGATGGCGACTTGTGCACAAATGACCATTGCGTCGCGGGCGGTATATGCGCCCACCCTCCAGTCTTCTGTATCAACGCTGGCGATGTATGTTGTCCGGCAGACGGGATTTGCCAAACACCTGTCATGTGTAACCCTTGTGATGATGGAAATGCATGCACCGACGATGTTTTGAACTCGCAAACAGGCACTTGCACAAATACCCTTAATTACGGGGAGGCTATTTTCTGCTGCGACCCAAACATCGGTCCGACGGCAGGCCTTACCAACATCGACGATGACAACGATTGCACAGTTGATATTTGTGATCCAGCAACCGGCATTGTTGCGCACGATTCCTCCGTCATAGGCACTCCATGTGACGACAACAGTACGACAGATTGTACGAAGCCCGATTCATGCGATGGTATGGGGACATGCCTTGCGAACGACCTGCCGAATGGCACACCATGCATGGACGATGGCGACTTGTGTACTAACGACCATTGCATCGTGGGCGGTGTATGCGCCCACCCACCAGTTTCCTGTTCCAACTCCGGAGACGTATGTTGCCCGTCTGACGGGAGTTGCCAGCCTCCCGCTATGTGCGATCCTTGCATAGTGGTTTCGACCGACCCGCCGAATTGCGAGGTCGATGCTGGCCAGCCTCACCCAATTGACGACGACACAGTAATTCAAGGCTGGAAGAGCATAGCTTTTGATTTCTTTGTGGCTTGCACACCCACAAACACTGCGGGCGATTTCAGCATCCGAACCGTGCCGGGCAATTCGCCGCCGCCGGCAATCACAAGTGTTGTAAACAACAGCGCTACGACGACGGTGAACTTTGGCGCGGTGATTCCGACGAACGAATGGACTTGTGTCACGCATACGCCAACGATGACCGAAAAATGCATTGGTTTCCTACCGGCGGACGTCAATAAGAGTTTGCGGAGCAACGCGCAGGACATTACGTCGCTGATTAACTCAATCAATGGCGTGATCCCGAGGCCGATCTTTGCGACCGACGTCAACCGATCAGGCCCGCCTGCCAACCCGCAGGACATCACCGGACTCATTAACCTTCTCAATGGCGCTGGTATGTACGCTCAGTGGAACGACAAGACGATATCGGCACTGTGTCCTTCGTAGTTAAGAGGCTCATTTGAAAACTTGCCGAGCCCTGTGGAGACACCCCCTGGGTGGTTAACTCCGAGACATCTTGCGCGGGGGAGGGAATACGGTGCGCCATGGTTGAACGAAATATGTTGCCATATGGGTGACGTTGTTTGCGAGAGCAGGTCTAGAGGACACTATTTTGGGAGAAAAACATGGATGCAAGAAATGGCCAACGTAGCATTGTGCAATTCTGTCGATCGGTTGGACTAAGCTTGGGAAGCTTGAACGGGCGAAGTGAGAGGCATTTACATGGCCGTATAAAAAGACTCTTGGCATTCAACAAGGCTTGCGTTTCTACGGCGATCATTGCGATTGCTTGCATGCCTGCGTCACAGCAGGCTCTTGCCGATCCCGTGGCAACCTTCCAAGGACTTGGTGACTTGGTGGGTGACATCCCTGTCAACTTATATTATAGCAGTGCACAGGCAGTCTCTGCGAATGGTTCGGTCGTTGTGGGCGAAAGCATCGATTATTACCAATTCGAAGCATTTCGCTGGACGGCTGGTAGCGGAATGGTTGCATTGGGCTTGCCCCCTGGCGCTCGATCCAGTATAGCGTATGGCTCGTCGTCAGACGGCTCGGCTATCGTAGGTATACTGAGGGGTGAGTCCCAGACTGAGGCGTTTCGTTGGACAGTTGATGGCGGCATGATTGGCTTAGGTGTCCTTGATGGCAGTGTAACCAGTGCAGCGTTTGGCACGTCGGCGGACGGTTCGGTCATTGTTGGGATTAGCGATGGCACATCCGGTGTAGAAGCGTTTCGCTGGGATGAAGTGACAGGCATGGTCGGACTGGGTGTGCTGCCAGGAGGCGCCCGCGGAAGTCGAGCGTGGGCTGTCTCGGCTAACGGTTCTGTTGTCGTGGGGGACTCTGGCCGCCAGGCTTTTCGTTGGACGGCAGAGGCTGGCATGGTGGGACTCGTCGATCTACAGGGCATCATCAACGATAGTGAGGCGAGGGCCGCCTCAGCGGACGGCTCTGTCATAGTTGGGTGCAATTCCGGCGGGCCGGGCATTTTGGACGAAGCGTTTCGCTGGACAGAGGAGACGGGAATGGTCCGTCTCGGCACTCTTCTAGGCGAAAGACTTAGTCGAGCGAAGGCCGTATCGGCAGACGGTAAGGTGATTGTTGGGCGCAGCGGCTTTAATGCTTTCTTGTGGACAGCCGAAATCGGCATGCAATCGTTACGAGATATTTTGACAAGAGACTATAACCTCGATTTGACTGGATGGACGTTAAAAGAGGCCACAGGTATCTCACGCGATGGCAGGACGATCGTTGGTAGGGGGTCCAGTCCCAATAGTAGCGGCAACGGTGAAGCATGGATCGCCGTCCTCCCCCCTACCAAGCCTACGGAGGAGATAGTATCAGATCTTGATGTACCTGAATGAAGGGTGGGGCATTCTCCGCGCAGGCGATGAATGGCCCTATTGGTATCTGGCACTATCGTTTCAGGCGGTGAGTGGTAGAGGCGTGTCCAGCGTAACATCGCACGCGCGGGCGAATTCCCGAACGATTGCGTCACTGATGAGTCGCCCTTTTCTTGTTAGTGCAATGTGCGTCGAGGAAACCGTCACGAATTCCTTCTGAACGAGCGGAGGCAACACCGCGTCAAATTGCTTTAGCGGATCTTCGCCAATACGATCTTTGAAAGACTGAATCGATAACCCCTCAATCAATCGAAACTGCATCAGGAGCATTTCCAGCGTCAGGTCTTGCTTGCTCAGCGTCTCGCTTTCCGCTTCTGCATGACCAAGCTCAGCCATCATTGTTACATACTTATTGATGTCGCTGGCGTTTTTGTATCGCCGACCATCAATGCAACCCGCAGCCGACGGGCCAACGCCAATATAAGGCTCGTTGCGCCAGTAAATCAGGTTGTGGATGGAGCGCGCGCCGGGCTTGGCAAAGTTGCTCGTCTCATATTGTTCAAAGCCTGCGCTGGCGAGCTTGTCGATTAGGAATTGGTACATCTCGGCTTCGAGCGATTCGTCGCAGGGCGTGACCTTTCCCGTCTTTCGTTGGGCTGTAAGTTTCGTTCCTGGCTCATAGGTCAGCCCGTAGCATGCGAGGTGATTGGGGTTTAGGTCTAACGCGAGGTCAATGGATTGGTCCCACGTTTTCATCGTTTGTCCGGGAATGCCGAAGATGAGGTCGAGGTTAATGTTAGTGATCCCATGACGACGAAGTGTCGCTACTGAAACGACAATGTCATCGGAGTTGTGGATTCTCTCCAAAGTCTCCAGCTCGGCAGGGTGAAACGATTGAGCACCCATGGAAACGCGCGTTACGCCGGAAGCAGCGAGCAGCGACGCTATCTCATCGTTCACGGTCGCGGGGTTTGCTTCCACCGTAAACTCCTCGATTGCGTTCAGGTCAACACTGCGACGGATTGCATCCAGAAGATTAGTCAACAAATCTTTATCGAGTAATGTTGGCGTTCCACCGCCGAAGAAAACCGATCGCACATCGCCGTTCAATGCTGCAACTCGGCTTGTCAATTCGGAAATGAGCGATTGTACGAGCGGGCCTTGGTCTCGACCTTCCTTCGGAACAGAATAGAAATCGCAATAGCCACATTTCGATTCGCAATACGGCACATGAATATACAACCCGACCCGCGGGCGTGGTGCAATGAGGTTTTCACCGTCTCCAATCATCGAACGCATTTTACTGCACTTACACCGAAATTTCTCGTCACATCGAAACGAATTTCTCGAATACTCCTTGATGCAACAAGGCCAGTTTAAGACGCATAAAGACAGCACATCCACATCGCACCATTGGTTATTGGTCCGTAAGCAAGGTTGGTAGGTCGTTAATTGATGGGTTTCCCCAACCGACATATAATACACTTTATGGGAGCCTTCCTGCGAAGGAACTCTCACCTGGCCGTAGGAGTTGGTTGTACTCTGCCGACTCGCGGTCGCGAAATTTGTGGGAGTTGGTGTTTGGTTGCTGAACGGATTTTCCGAGTATTATTCGGCATGTACGGAATATGGGCGCAATGGATGCACAGCCTTACAAGGGACAGGAGCGAGTCATGAATGCGAAACTTGTCATGTTTCGACAGGATGATGAAAGCCGGGAGATTCCGCTCGCACCGGGGAGTACGACAATAGGCAGGCAAAGCGAATGCCACATACGCATTCCACTCGCCCAGGTTTCTCGCCGGCACGCCGAAATCGTCGTAACAGAATCGACAGTCAGCCTGAAGGACCTCGGGGCAGCCAACGGGACGCTGCTTGATGATCGTCGGATCTCGGAAGAATCGCCGCTGCAGCCCGGTTCCCGCATCGCGATCGGACCTGTGGTTTTTTTCGTACAAATCAACGGTGTACCAAGCCCTGTCGAAATCGAGCGTTTGCGAGTCAAGTTGTCCGCAACGGACGAAGGAAGCGGCACGAAACTGACAACATCACGACATGTTTATATTTCAGACGAGGAAATCGACCCCATTGCGGCGTTGGAGGCGCTTGCCTCTAGTGCAGATCAAACCGCTATCGGCTCGGAAGAGGACGAGATTTCCTAAGGCCGAGTCTCAGTCGCAACAAGCTGGGGCGCAAGTCTTTTTGGACAAACCTGTGATACAGATTGCAGCTGTGCGTTCCTCTTACTGACACGAATAAGCCAACACAGCAACGAACCCCAAATACTCACCTGAACGAGAGTGTGCGTCCGGCCGTTACTGTTGAATAGGGTTTGCTTTGGCTTCTTCTGCGGACTCAAGGAACCGCTCCGTGTACCGCTGGTCCACGTTTTGACATATTCCTGTCGCTAGATTGGCTATCTGTTCGTAATCGGGATCGCCGTCTGAATGGGCAAGAAACTCGCCAGCGAGAATCGTCAGCCGCAGTAGGTGTCGCAAGATCAGACCTTCGTCTTTGATCAAGTCCTTCGCGCGAACGAACTTGTAGAATTCGCTCTCGAATTCGAGGATTCCGCCCAAGACCCACTTCGGCTGAATGAGAATCGATTCGGGCGTTGCCAACTTAGCGTCATACAACGATTTGAGCATTTCGGCGAGTGTCAAGGGGCGTGCCGGTGCTGGCTCTTCCCAATAGTCCACATCTTCTTCATCCGGTGGACGAACCACTTCGCCATCGTCGCTGCTCAGGACAATTCCCATTTTCAGCAGAGTAGGCTGAAGAACTTCCGTCTGAAGAGGGCCCGGCTCCAACTCTGGAATTCCCGTTTTTCTTTCGAGTACCGGCGGAATTGGCAATACGGATTCCAATGCCTGCAGTTTTTCCTGAAAATCAGCGCGATGTAGCTGGGCAGAAAGAAACGAACCGTAGAGCGGATCGACGCTACGAAATAACTTCAACTGCTGAATTTTCTCGTCAAGAACAACGTTACTGGCATCTTCGTTCTTGGTTAGGAACCCGAACGATACCAAATTATCGATCATATAATCCAATTGCTCTTGAAACTTTTTCAATCGTTCGGGCTGATTGAACCGCTTGGACAGGAAATCGCGCACATGGTCGAGTGTTTCAGACCTTGTCAACAAATAAATTAACACGTTGTAAGGAATCATCGCCCGGCTAACGAGTTTTGCAGAGCCGGCATTGATGAGTGATTCAAACTGCCCCTCCGTCCAATACTGTTCCGTTTTTCGTCGCGAAGGCTTCTTTCGTTCGAGTTGCTTTCGTGCGCGAAGAATACCGGGGTCTTTGGATTTCGGGTCGATCGCGTCGTACTTCTTGCGCCATTTGTCAATCTTGACGTCATCGTCGTGCGCGAGGGCGTACACATAACCTTTCGAGTCAAATTGCGGCCTACCCGCTCGACCGAACATTTGGTGCGCAGCAGAAGGAGCTACGAGTTTTTTCTCGCCACGCCTGCCCTTGAGAAGCGCGTGTAGCACGACTGATCGTGCGGGCAAGTTGATACCCGCAGCCAATGTTTCAGTGCAGATGACGAACGGGATGAGTTTTTGTAGAAATAGCGACTCGATGATTTCCTTGTATTTCGGCAACACGCCAGCATGGTGTACGCCGATTCCCCGCATGAGCATTTGCCTTAGCTTTGGACCAATGCCGTCAGCGAACAACTCCCGAGGCAACTGTTTTTCGATTTCGTCGCGCGCGGACTCGCCGATCAACTTCGCTCCTTTGAGTTTCTCTGCGATCGACCAACAGCCTTCTCGATTGAAACAAAACACAAGTGCCGGCGAGCGGCATTCTTCGTCGTCGTCACTTCGCATAAATGGGAGTTGTTCCGTCAAGAGTTTGTCACCCACCCATTCGAACTCGAGAGGGATTTTTCGATCGTCAGATTCCACCAGCGTGAGTTTTCGGCCGTATTCCTTATGCAACCATTGGGCAAAATCGCGTGTGTTGCCCACCGTTGCAGAAAGTAACATCAAACGAATGGACTTGGGCAAGAGTACCAAAGAAAGTTCCCAAACAACGCCCCGGTCCCAATCGTTGAAATAGTGGAACTCGTCCATCACGACGGCGCTGACGTCTTGAAGCTGATGCTCTTCGCTGAGCAAATGGTTGAGCAGAATTTCGGCTACAACAATTTTCACCGAAGCGTCCGGATTGACTTTTCGATTCCCGGTTATTAACCCGACGTCATCACGCGAAAACCCCCACGCCTCAGCTCGATCCTGAAACTCCCGAAATTTCTGGTCTGAAAGAGCAATCAACGGCGTCGTGTAATACAGCTTGGTGCCACCCGCAAGCGCTTCAAAAATAGCCGCCTCCGCGATGAGCGTCTTTCCCATGCCGGTGGGTGCAGTGACGAGCGTTCCGTCGTCCGTCTCGAACCAGGCAAGGAGCGCTTCCTCCTGAAAGGGATAAGGATCGAAGGGAAGTGCGTCGAGGAATCTGGTGCAGATTTCGTCGCGAGTTATATTTTGCGCGTTCATAGATGGGTTAATGCCAAGTCGTTATGGAGGATGGTATTACGATAGCCTTGTAAGCCCCCGACACACCAATTTCGCAGGCTCTGCATACGCCGCTCCTGCCTAGCACGGTCCATGCTCACCACTTCAAGACAGGACCGCACCTCGACACTCTATTCCTCTTCGCTCGAAACCATTGCTGGGCCGAATGCAACCAGATACCCCTCAAGCATTCGCACGACTTTGCCCTGCACTTCACCTTCTGCCAGATCGAAAAGCTCCTCAATCTCCAGTGGCGTGATGAAACAGAAGAACTCCCCCGCGTCGCGATAGTGCTCTACTGGCGGCTCATCCCAATCCAGGCCAGCCTCTGAAAATCCCATCTCGACGAACTCTTCCATCGTGTCGCCGGAGTCTTGAATGGCCTGTTCAATTTCTTCGCTTTTCCATCGATCGGTCGTGAGAAAGCCAACACGAACCTGCGGCACCAATGGCCTGACAACGACTTCGAGCCAACAGTCTTCCCCCATCTCAAACCTAGTGGCAAGTGTTGAGCCGTCCTCGCGGTCCAGTCGTTTTGACTCTCCATATCGATCATCAGCCGAGACAGCGCCTTCCACATGCTCTCGAAAGGCCTCAATGATTGCTCGGTCATCTTCAGAAATAGACATATTCATGGCACTCCGATAAATTTCTCGTCAGATACACGCCCGCGTTCGCTCCCCTTCCTCTTGGGGTCAATTCGATCCAAAATCTTACGCCGAACCCAGGTAAAAGGCCAAGTGACAAAGCGATGAAACCGCACATACCAGGGTTTTCGGTATGAAGCGGCCAATTCTTCCGGCGACATGAGATCAGGCCTGGTCCGCCTTAACAACTTCGAAAGGTGATACAGATCGCCGTCCTGAAGGAATTGTCTCAGCCGGCGCATCGGCCAAAGCTCGCCACCCCATGCTCGCGGCAAATGCCACGCGATTTGAAAATCGAACAGGTAAGGCTTGCCGTCATCACCGACCAACACGTTTTCACATTTTTCCAGATCGACATACGCCATCCGGCAAGCATGAATCTGGTCGATCAGTTTCCGAAGGCGCCCGTGAAAATCATCCGAGACACGCTCACCTTTGGCAAGTGGATGGCCGGGGACGAACTCCCGCACGATTCCTGTATCGCTCCACTTTTCAATCAACATGGGGATTCCATCCGTTTCACGCAATCGCTCAAACGCGAATGCTTCGCGATTCGCAAGAAATCGCCCGACCCACCGCAAAGGAAATCCAAAGAAAGACGCCTGCCTATTGACTTTCAACAACACGCGCTCGCCTTTTTCTTCATAAACCGCCGTCACCGCAAAAAAATCGTCCTTGAATGTCCGATTCCACGCGAATCGACGCCCCCCTACTTCGATCTCCTTTGGCAGTTCCCTCTTTCCAAGGGCTTTCAAACATGCTGGAATGGGTTTGGTTGTTGTCATTCGAATGGATTCTGCATGCTAAGGACGATCAACATAACGGCGAACGCAAACAAGCACAGAGTATACATGGGAAGGAACATGCGCCGGACGTAGCATTCGGATAGAACATGCTCTTGTCGGCCCGACGATTCGCTTCAACATGGATTGTAGTTCGTGCCGAAAAAGTGTCCAATGTCTGGGCACATCATGGTAGCGGAAAGCGTATTATAGCCTATGCAGCGATGCCTGGAATTCGTAGCGGTCTTCATACTTCTGGTCGTGGTGATTCTGCGCCCAGTCGTCGCAGAGACATACGACTCGCAACTTAGCTCCACGGCTGCGTCCCTCCAGCAGATTTCCGACCCGTCCCCCGTACGAACGATTGGCTTTGATCTAGCCATTCTGATGGCCGCTTGCTGCTGGGGAGTTGCTCGATTGCTGGGACGCGATCGACCCTATGCGCGAACAGGCCTGGAATGGGGCATCGCTTTGGTAGCTATCGCGGCGGTTTTTTCGTGCTTTATGGCAGGACAAAAACGCCTGGCGATCAACGCATCGATCGGTTGGCTATGCTATCCCATTCTCGCCATCACGTTGGCACAAGTATTGAGAGGCCTTTCTCTGCAGCGCATTTTTCTCGCAGCGATCCTGGCAACCGCTGCGGTGCAGGCGTTTCAATGCGCGGATCAATACCTTTGGGGCCATGAAGAAACTTGGCTGAATTATCAGGAAATCAAAGAGGACTTCTGGGCTTCCCAGGACGTGCCTCTGGATTCAAGCAAGGTGGATTCTTTCGAACAAAGGATGCTTGCACGCGAGTCGCAAGGCTTCATGCCTCACAGCAATGTCGCGGGCGCATATCTGGTTCTTTGCGGATTGGCTGCGCTAGGCCTTGGCCTGCAACAATGGAAACAAACAAAGCGCGAGGGGTCTCGCATACTTTCCTACGCGCAAGTTACCCTTGCGCTAGCGTTACTCACTTGCACATTGTTCACCAAAAGCCTAGGAGCTACCGTTTCGGGAATCATCGCTCTGGTCGCCTGGATCGTTTTTGCAGGTTTTCGCGAGACAATCAACCGTCACCGAACAAAGGCTTTTCTCATCGGCTGGTCAACATGTATCGCAGGCGGAGTCGCGTTTGTCGGGCATGGCTTGTATCACGACTCGTACCCAGCCATGTCGTTGACATTCCGATGGCAGTATTGGAAAGCTTCCGCTCAAATGATCGAAGACCATCCATTTGCTGGCGTGGGCAGAGAGAATTTTGACAATAATTACCTGCAATACAAGTCCATCAAGAGCCCCGAAGAAGTCGCCAACCCGCACAATCTATTCGTACAAGCAACAACGGACTGGGGACTGATCGGCCTTGCTGGCGTCATGGCGATGTTGCTCGGTGTCACATGGACTCTTTGCGGAGCGTCACGGGGAAGAGTTTCACTCGATCGAATAACCAAGGCCGAATGCGGCATCGCCCCGCAGGATGCATCTGAGAGTACGCGCCCGCCGAATCTCCTTTTCTGGACCATCGGCTTGACGCTTGTATTTGCGGTATTTCGGATGCCCATGCTGGGAAGCGACGATCCGCATTTCCTTTACTACTCGACTGTAACAACGGGTGTCATCTTTGCAGCTGCATTTGCACTCTTTTCAGCAGACGGGAAGAACATTCAGTCAACGGACGCCGACGCCAATACTCTGCGAATTGCTCTCCCGATAGCCCTGTTGTCATTGCTGATTCACGAAATGATAAACTTCGCACTGTTCGTACCGGGAACAGCTACAACCTTCTTTGCGCTGCTCGGCGTCGCTTTGGCAGATCGCAATCAGACGGCTGACGATCGATCACAGGCAAGGGGTGCGCAGCGGCTCGCCCCCGTTGTGATCTGCAGCACGCTTTTGATCGTCACCGTAATCGTTTGCCTCGTGCCATCAGTTCGCGCAAATCACCATCTCCAACGAGCCAGAGCCACTGCTTCTGCCCTGCATAGTCTGGATGCCGCCGCCGTGAACAATATCGACAACCATTATATGAAAGCAGCCGAGGCCGAT
>JAJDEA010000091.1 GCA_029260035.1 Phycisphaerae bacterium | reverse complement strand
CGAGTCGACGACAGATGCATCAGCTCCGCCAGAAGAAAAGCGACCGAGCTTGTCGCGAGATAGTTCATAACATTGGTGCCGATCAACGTTGAAGCCAATGCACCCGGCCTGTCCTCAAGCACCCTTGCAAGGCGAATCGCGCGCGGATCACCTTGATGTACGCCAAGCTGCACCCTAACTCGACTCAAGCAGTAAATGCCCGTCTCAGCACCCGAAAAATACGCCGAAAGAGCCAGTGCCATTAACATGACGATTATGGTGAACGCCCAGATCATAAGGCCTGCCCCTCCGAAGCGATCGACTGGTCGTCTCGTTGAATGCCGTCACGTTGAATTAGGAGTTCCACAATTCTCCGTTTATCCACTGCTTCCACGGTCAAAATCAGATTTCGGATTCTCACAGAATCACCCTTCACAGGCAGCCGACCCAATAAGGCAAGCACCACACCACCAACCGTATCGATTCGTCGATCAACATCGCGCAGTGCAAACTGGCTCGCCCATAGTCTGGCGCTGAGATTACCGGAAACGCGATAGGTATCCGGGTCGATTTCTTCCACCGTCGCATCCGGCCTATCTCGGTCATCCTCCAGCACCGCAGAGCCTACAAACCATCGGGTCACATCGTCCATCGACACCAGGCCCGTTGTACCGCCGAATTCATCCACAACAATCGCAAACTCAATCGCGTTGGCGCGAAAGTGCCGAAGCAATTGCATAATGTTGACCTGCTCTGGAACAAACACCACAGGTTTGATCAGTCTCTCGATTTCAGAGCGTGTGCTCGTGAATACTTCGCGTGCCACGATGACGCCTCGCAGATCGTCCAAATCCGCACCGCATACCGGTATCTTTCGCCGTCCCCATTGTTTGATACTCTCAACAATCTGATTTCGATCGGCGTCGTGTCTTACATATTTAATGTCAACTCTCGGCGTCATAACCTCACGCACACTTACTTCATCTGCAGCAACGATAGCCTCCAGCATGTCTTGCTCGTTTGAGTCGATGACGCCGTCACTTGCGGATTGTTTGATCAAAAAATTGAGTTCGTTCGTCGTGATCAAGCCTTGATGAAATGACGAAGGCGCTAACAGTCGAATCAACGGCGTGATGAATACGACCCGCAAGAACCAACGCAATGGCCCCAGCAATTTCTGCAAGACCGAAATCAGCCTCCCCGCAGGCATCGACCAAAAAATCGGATTGGTCATAGCTACAGTTTTGGGAACAATTTCGCCAACGCAGATTAGCGCCAATAGGCCGCCGACCGCCACGACACCAGCCCAAACGGGGTGCGACGCTGCAAGACTTTGTGATACGATGAATGATGTTGCGAAATACGCAACGTTTATGGCCGTGTTTGCAATCAGAACGGTATTCAAGACTCGGCGAGGTCGCTGCATGAGCCGCGAAACAAGACGCCCGCCTTTCGACGCGGATTGCCGCAGTTCTACCAACCTCAAACGACTAAGACTAAACAGCGCCGTCTCCGAGGCAGATACTGCACCGGAGCAACAAAGAAGAACAAGCAACCAAATCCAGATCATCGACTTGCTCTAAGGTTGGTACGGAAAAAATCCCATCGCCGCATCTTCCAACGATTCCCTACAAGCCGCTCTCACGACGCTTACTCTTATTCAGACACTCCACCAGAAGCTCTCGAGTCGCATCTTCTTCTTGTGATTCACTGATATCCAGTCCGTTCTGCGCTGTCTCAGCCGCTTCCGTAAATCGATTCGCCCGTCTCAACGATTCGCCCGCGTGATAATAAATAATCGGCAGCGAAGGATTCAGGCGCAGCGCAACATCCAACAGGCCGCTAGCTATTTCGTAGTCACCTTGCAGCGCACGAATCCAGCCCAGGGTGTCGATTGTATCCGCATTCTCAGCAAGCTGCACCGCTTGCTCGGCGCGAAGTCGAGCCGTCGCAAAATCACGTTCCTTGTCCGCAAGCAGGTATGCCAAATTGTTCAAAGCCACCCAGTTGCGAGGAAAGTACTGCAGTGATTTTTCGTACGCTTCCACGGCTTCGCTCCATCGCTCCAGGCGTTGAAGGAAATCTCCCTTGTCCACCAACAGGCTCGCGCGCTCAGCGTCTGATGTGGCACTTCGCAACAGCGGGTCCAGTTTCGCAAGCCCATCCTCAGCACGACCTTCCGCAAAGTAAAGGCGACTAAGGATCCACTCATTGGCCCGAGCCAAGGACGAACTGGTCTGAGATTGCGTGAACAATTCAATAGCTTGCCCCGTGTCGGGAAATGACAGGCGAATATCACGGCTTACCATACGAACCGAAATCAAAGCCTCTTTCATGGCATGATTCATCGCTTCACGAAACGAGATCACAGCCAAGTCTTTTTCACCCATCGAGGCGGACAATCGAGCATAGGTGGAAGTCGAACGTGACAACATCCCAGCCGTCGGCTCATGCTTTCGATAATACTCCAGCCCCTCGTTTACCAATCCGGCAGCTTCGTAGCCATCCAGCACCTGCGCGATACTCTCTCCCGTGTAATCGCTCAGCTCGGCGAACTGTTGCAAGTCTTGTATCGCGTCCTTGAAGATTCCATCCCCCATCAATGCTCTGCCGCGCATAGCGTAAAACCGCGCACTCCCCTTATCGTCGCCAGCCTTGTTGAGCACCACGGTCGCCAACCTTTGCGCATCCGAGAAGCGACTCGTTTCAAGATACGCGCCGATCAACTGCTCGTGCATGAGCGACATGCCCGGTGCACTCTCCACGAGTAACTCCAACTCATTCAGCCATGCATTCGTTTGACGCGTAAGCTTGTAGAGCTGCGCCAGACGGATTCGTGGCTTAAGACCTAGCGCCATTGGATTAGCATGCTTGATCGTCAGCAAGTCCGCGATCGCATCCGCAAGACGACCTTGAAGTACTTCAAGTTGACTCCGCTGATACAGCGCGTAGGCATCGCGAGGCACAAGCTTCAGATATGCCGTGATGGCTTCTTCTGCTGCGTCGGTATCCCCCTTTCGCATTCGTATCTGCCCCTCCCAGAGGAGCGGCCGGTGATT
This sequence comes from Phycisphaerae bacterium, assembly GCA_029260035.1. Classification (GTDB taxonomy): domain Bacteria; phylum Planctomycetota; class Phycisphaerae; order UBA1845; family UBA1845; genus OFTM303. Next base: position 17,864 of record JAJDEA010000091.1, on the reverse strand, counting down.
ATTCGGGAATGCTTGCTTAAATTCGTCCACATGTCGTTGCGCACTGGCAAAGTCGACCGATTCACTGAGAAGCTCACCCGCAATCCGCAACGCAAGCACTTGCGACAACATCGGCTCGGAATCACCGTCTGCCAAAACAATGGCTCTTTCAATCCAAGGTAGCGACTTCGTCGAGTCGCCGACACTTCGAAGATAAAACTCTCCCAGGCTTCGACAAACCTCAAACGATTCCGCTTTCGCAGCAGCCGCAAGTAGAACCTCTTCCGCTTTCTGAAGATTGCCTTCGCTAAGATAGTGAGCAGCTACAAGAATTCTTCCTTCAGCCTGGTCCGTCTCCCCCTCCTGTAAGGCGACAAATTGCGTAACGATTTCCAACGCTCGTTTTGGCTGATGCGCTTTTCGATAGAATCTCGTCGCAGCCAAAACAACCTGCCGATCATCTGGTTTCAGTGCCACGATCCTAGCATAATACGCTTGCGCTTCAGCTTGTTCTCCAATTCGCTCATGGAGTGCAGCCAAACGAACAATGTTATTCACATCGCCTGGATCCTCTTCCATTCGTTGTTCACGTTGCAAAATCGCTTGCTGTGGACGATCTCTTTCTTCAAGCCACAACACCTGCTCACGCACCCAGGGGTCATTGGGAATCAACCTTGTGCAGACGGAGAGATAGCCTCTAAATGCCTCTATATCTCCCTCCTGCGCAGCGATGCCCGCCAATCCTTTTTGGGCGAGTGCCGCACTGGCGTTGATTCGAGTCGCTTGTTCAAAATAATTCTTTGCTTCGTCGGCCGCTCCGATCCGAAGCAAACAGACTCCCAAGTTGGTCAAAGTAGCGACATCCGTCGTTTGGACCTTAACCGCGTCACGAAACGCAGAGATGGCCAGGGTGTTTTCTTCGCGCAACATGTGGTAAACACCCAAAACCGTCTTTCCGCCCACCCCATCAACATTCGCGAGCTTTGCCGATTCAACCGCTTCGGACATAGCTTGATCGTCATTCAGGGCATGACCAACCCGAAGCATTGCGGTGAGCATCGCCTGGTGATATGCGGCTGTTGCTTCCAGTGCCATATCCGTATCTCGTTCGACAAGATGCTTTTCCGTCTCTCGAAGATATTGCAGCGCCTTCTCATGCTGCTTATCTCGCGCATAAAGCTCCGCCAAGCCACTGGCTCGCCGAAAACCATCTTCTTCGTCACGGATCAATCGCTCCATCGCTTCAAAGCGATCAGCCTCTGAAGCCTCTTTATTGACTGCAATTTCAAGCCTTTGAAGATATTCGTCACCCGGAACAGAGGCCAACCCTCGCTGAACAACCTCGCGCGCTTCTTCGGTTTCACCTCGATGCAACAGCTCCATCACCATTAATGCGATCAATCGCAAGTCCGTCGGGTTTTCCTCAATGCCAACCCGCAGAATTTCAATGGCTTTCACATCGTCACCACCAAGCATCGCCTCTTTCGCCTGAAGCGCAATCGCAGTCGAAGGCGAGTCGGCCAAGTTGATCGCCTGCTGAATGCGCCCCTGCTTTTCATGAAGCGCAGCCTGCAGACGCTTGGCGTCCGTGTTTTGCGGCTCTTGCAGGAACACTTCGGCAAGTGATCGAGTCAACTCAGGGCTGGCATACTCGCCGTTTTGAAAAAGTACTTGGGCATAGAGCAACAAGATTGGCACAGGAACGCGTCCCTGAACACCCTGTATCGCATCCTCCAACACAGCCTTGGCAGCTCCCGGCTCGTTCAATTTGAGGTGCAATTTGGCAAGAATTGTCTTGTTCGCCCAGTCGCTCGTATTGCGCGCTCTAAACGCATCCTCCGCCTGGCGCAAATCTCTGAGCGCCGCGCGCTCGTTGCCTTTCGCAAGCTCAAGACGTCCTGACTGGTGCAACCAATGCGGATGATTCGGAAACTCACCAGCTGCCTGATCCAGGTAAGTCCGTGCTTTGGCGAGCCAACTTGCTTTCAGCGATTCATCTTCGGCTATCGCAGCGTCGACGCCAACCTGTGAACCAAGAAGCATGAGTCGAAAACTCAACAAACGATTCCACTCTCCCTTAATCCCTTTTCTCGACACGCCTAGCGCAATGCCTTTGTCACACGAGATGATCGCGTCTTCGTAATGTTTGACGAGCCGCAAGAGAGTCGTCATCTGAATGTATGCTTCAAAACCTCTTTCATTGCTCTCCAACGAATCTTCAAGCTCTCGCAAAGCCGAGACAAAAAGATCATCTTTGCTGGCCAATTTTGGGTCAGTTATCCGCTTGCGCAACCACGCCTGTGTTTGGTAAGTAGCGAGCGCCAACTTGCATTCATAAATCGATTCCGTATCGGCAGCCAAGTCAATGCTCTCTGAAAGCACAACACCCGCTTGCTGCCACCGCTTTTCGAACGACTCGGTCGGTTCCCCCGATTCCTGAGGCCTTGCCAGGTATTTCCCGTAGGCCAATCGTACCCTATCGCCTCCGCTTCCCACCGTTGTGTGTTTGCCGGCAAGCGTTAGGAATAGTTCAACCGCTTCGTCGTGTCGATCTTCCTCTGCTATTGCCTGAGCCAGGTCAATCGAATACTCAACCCGTTCTGGCGACTGCATAACAGCACGCCGTAAGAGTTCAACACCAGCCGCCACCTCACTCGCGATGGCACTGGATTTCGATAGTGCCAAACCTTTAGCATGATTGGCGAACGCAACATCCGCAATGTCAAGCGACTCTTCCAAGTCAAGCATGTCCTCAGCGGAATCCTGCACAGCGCGCCAATCACCATCCTGGCCATAAACAGCCGCGAATTCCAGAAACGTCTCCACCAGCCGCTTGTGCGCCTCGAACTGACTTGGATCTTCTACCTGAGCTTCTTTCCACAAAAGAACTGCACTGCGAACATCACCCTCTTGAAGCTTCATTTCTCCCGCGGACACAATGTGGCGAACATCCTTGCTCCGTTCGTAGGCTTTGCCATACATAAGCGCTGCCTGAGGCCATTCCTCATGATTGGCATACTGCTTGGCCAATTCCACAAAATGCTTGGGATCCCGATGTTGCAGCTGACGGAGCATTAGAAACGACAGTGCAATCGTGCATCCAAAAACGAAAAGCGTTGCCAGCGCTACGACATTCTTGTTAAGCTTTTTTCGAGCCATTTCGTTTTACGTCTCCGATTGCGATCGTCTGTGATTACTCGGCACAATGGTCCCGTGGTTATCCGGATTCCGATTCATTCGCGTGCCGCTCCGCTTGATCGTAGTCAGGCCAATGATCTCGCGACAGCAGGGGCAGGATTCGATCGAGAATCTTCGCCGCTCCTTCGATGGTTTGCTCTCGCGTCGCACGCGGGAAACTCACTTCGACCTTGCTAAAATACGCGTACGTCCGAAGCGGATCGTTTACCCGAAGTCGAACAGCCGTTCTTGTCTCAACAAACTCGCCATTGCAATGAAAATTGTAAGCGACGGAGACTTTGCTTCGCCCACGGATAGCTGTCTTCGCAAAAGTCAGAACACGAATCGGCACTTCCCGCTGCAACGATTCAATGCTGACCGACTTGTTTTCATGTGCCTGGCTTGGCTCATATCCCGCACCAAGAAAACAGGCGTCGGGCGTGTGTGGCACCAAATTGACCCCACCTGAGTAATAGGTAACAAACAGCGTGACTACACGCATGGGATCATCTTCATTCACGCTCGTGTCTTCAAGAACCCAGTGGATATAGTCTTTCGTCCCAAGCGAATCGACCATCGCGGGTTCCAAATCCTGCCGCTCAACCACTCGAAATGGCTTCAGGGCTTCCAAATCCAAGTCGCTAAAGGCCTTCATCAACGGCAGTCGCTTCTTGAATTGACGCAGCTTCATGTTCTTGGCAACGGGGCCCGCCAACACCGCCGCTATCCCAAGAATGATAGCCGCAACCATAAAATGGCCGGTAATGAAACGGGAAGATGAACTACGAGATGATTGCTTTGGCTCTAAGCTCATAAGTAGCAAGGGTTTGCGCGAAATCGCGCACTTCTTTAGGCAGCCGCGGGAGTATAGGAATCACATATCAGCACGTCAAACAACCATTCCGCACCACCACGGAGCCTCACGTCGGTATGTACCATTTGCTCAGCACTCAATTCCATAAGGTCGTTCTGTTTATCGGTCGATATATGCCGTGGGTGATATTGCGCGCGTGAAGCCCAAATCGCAATAGGCGATATCGCCATGAACGATCAAATGTAACGGCCGATTCCGCACAATCATGGGAAGTAGAACACTCCTGGACTCTGCGGTTGAATAGAGTTTGGGTCGGTCTTGGCCCATTAGGATTACAGCATGCACATGCCAAAGCCAAATGAGAATCGCAATAGCCGATGCATCATCCTTGGGTGCGGAGGGCATGGCCGTGTCGTACTCGACATCCTAAGGACGATGCACACCTACGATATCGTAGGCTTTTTGGATTCCGATACATCCCTACACCATCGAAGAATCGACGGCGTCGAAGTGCTAGGCCATCCGGACGAAATGATGGCGATTAGAGAAGAACATTGGTTCGACTGCGCCGTCGTTGCGATTGGAAACAACGGAGTACGTCGAGGCTTCGCCGATCACTTGCAGGCCAGCGGGATCGAACTCGTCAACGCGATCCACCCGTCGGCTAACATCGCCCAAAACGCCTCGCTCGGCAAAAACATTGTGGTCGCTGCTGGCGCCCTTGTCTGCGCTCATTGCCAAATAGGCGATTCCGTCATTCTCAACACAGGCTGTATCGTCGATCACGAGTCGCTTGTTGGAACGGCGACGCATATCTGCCCGGGCGCGCGAATAGCTGGAAGGGTGACACTGGAGTCCGGCGCTTTCGTTGGAATTGGCGCTACGGTTATCCAGAGCATCCACGTTGGCTACGAGGCGGTCATCGGAGCGGGAGCCGTCGTGATTGAAGATGTCCCGCCCATGTCAACGGTTGCTGGCGTACCCGCGAGACTGACGCACACCGCCAACGCAACGTCTCAAAAGAACAGTTGGCTGATTTCCGAACTCGATCGCGCTGAGCAGATCGCCCGAACAACCCGCCAGACCGACCCAACCCCCAAGCCGGTCAGCTGACACTGACGCCGGAAGAAGAAGAACGCGACACCCAATGGGATTCCGCTCACGGCGAAGCCAAGACCCAAACAGCAGGAATAGCTGACGTAGTCGTACAGCGGACTCCAGAGTCACTACGCGCCGAAGAGGCCTCTCTACAAGAACCAAGTGAAACTGCTGGCTTCATTGCGGGCGCATTCGTTGCAACCATGTTCAGCCCTATGGACCTGCTCTTCTTCGGCTTCGCTGTTTTCACTGCTTTTCGCGTTGCAACAGGCGCCAAGGCTGAAGATTAGGGCATACCGCAATTTTCGAATCCATACCGAGGTTATCTTCTTCGCCGTCGCGTCTTGGATCGCGAACTGGCTTTTTTCTTTTTGGGAGCGCGCGAGGCATGTGAACTCGATTGCCCCGTTGACCTGGCTCGACCTTTCTTCTCCTTAGCGCCTCGTCCAGACTCCTTTCCGGATACTTTCGATTTGGCACTACGCCGCTTCTGCCCTGCCAGCGACAGGTTCAGTTGCCTCGTCGCGAGATTCACCTGACTAATGATAACTTTAAGCCTGTCGCCGATCGTGATCCGTCTACCCGTCCGCTCACCAATCACAGAGCCTCGTGTCGAATCCACCTCCCACCAGTCGTCCACCATACTTTCAAAACGCAGCAAGCCGTCAACGAGAAAGTGATCGAGTTGCACAAAGACGCCGACATTCGCCACGCCGGTGACAATACCTTCGAACTCATCGCCCACGCGCTTGTCGAGTATGCGCAGCGTCAGCACGAGCTTTAGTTCACGTTCAGCCGACTCCGCCCGCCGATCATTTTCACTACAATGCTTGCCCAACTCGATAAGCTGGTTCTCGTCTGGCATTTTCTTTCTGCCCTTGACCGTAGCAAGCTCCCCCTGAACGAACGCATCGATCAATCGATGGATCGTAAGATCGGGGTACCGCCTGATCGGAGACGTAAAGTGACTGTAGTTGTCACTTGCTAGCGCATAATGACCGTGCACTCTCGGAGAATACTCGGCACGGGCAAGCGTTCGCAGCACAGCCAGGTTTACCGTAAACGCGCCGCTTTCCTCGCGCACCCGCTCCAGCAGCTTTTGAATATCGCGCCTGCCTGCCTGTTCAGGAATTCGATGTCCAAGCACACCCAGAAGTTTATGTAATCGTCCGTCATTCAGATTAGGTGGCTCTTCGTGAATGCGCCGAAGATAGGACACTTTGGCTTTGTGCAACGTACGAGCCACCGCTTCGTTGGCCTCCACCATAAACATCTCGATGATCTTATGGGAATAGCTCGTATCCGATGCGACAACGTCAATAGCGTGCCCTTCGTCGTCAAAGACAAGCTCCGCCTCGGGCATCTGCATTTCCAACATGCCTTGGCGGTGTCGCCGACGTTGAATCAGCTCAGCGAGTTTCTTCATGTCCTCCACAAGCGCAACAACTTTCCGACCCGTTCTACCTAGCTTGCCGTCGAGAATTCGGCTCGCTTGCTCATACGTCAGCCTCTTTGTAGACCGAATGACTGAATTGACGAGCTGGGTTTTCCGAACCTTGCCATGCTTGTCGTAAGTGATGATCGCGCTTTTGGTCAAACGTGGCTGTCGTTCCTGTAGCGAGCATACGCCGTTTGACAGCAATTCGGGGAGCATCGGAATAACAAGGCCTGGCAGGTAGACACTGGTCGATCGCTCCTTCGCTTCGATATCGAGTGCAGAACCGAGCGTGACGAAATGCGCGACATCCGCAATATGCACACCCAGCTCAAAACCTCCGTCCTTCGAGGGCGTCAAGGATATGGCATCATCAAAATCACGGGCATCGACCGGATCGATCGTGATGATAGTCTGCTTTGTGAAGTCTTCGCGATCAGCACCAGCCGTCTTTGCGTCAAATCCCGCCACCACCTTTCGAGTTTCCTGCAGGACGGCTCGAGGAAAATCGCCCGGCAGTTGGTATTGCGCAATCACACTCAGCGTGTCCACGCCAGGCTCGCCACGTCGACCCAACACTTTGACCAGCGCGCCGCGTGCAGGCAGTCCCGGCTCAGGATACTGAATGATCTCGACGATCACCTGATCGCCGATCTTCGCACGTTTTGCTCGAACGTCCGCGATCAAGATAGGCGCATGCAGGGTGTTCCCATCCGGTGTGACATACCACTGACTTTTCTGCTTACGCAATTCACCCACAAACTGGCTCTGTCCCCGCCGAACGATCTCGACAACACTCCCTTCAAAGAGCATCTTCCCCTGACGCTTTCCCCGTTTCTTAACGCGGATGACAACGGTATCGCCCGTGAGCGCACCGCCGGTCGCCTTGGGCGGAACAAATACGTCGCCGTGCGCATTGGGGACATCTGGAACGACAAAGCCGAACCCCTGCGGGTTGCCTCGAAAAGAGCCGACAACTCGGGCTGGAGGCTCCGCGAGGATCAGCGCTTTATGGGCACCCAGCGCAACTCGTCCCGTTCGCATCAGCGATCGACAAGCCGCGTGAAAATCGCCAACTTCCTCATCGCCGACTCCCAAGGCCTTAGCCAACTCGTCGGAATCCCTTGGCTCTCGGCTTTCTTCCTGCAAGAATTTGACGATTCGCTCGGCAAGATGATGTTTAGCCATATAATGCTCCTCGTGACGCTGACGCAGCGGATAAAAGTACAACCTATCTCATTTTAGAAAAAAGGCGAGAATAATGGATAAAATCCTGGAACTGGCAAGCAAGCTCGGCAAGCAAGTCGCTGAAGATCCGCGCGCGGTGCGCATGGCCGAAGCGCAGAAAGCACTGAGCGAAAGTCTTCAGGACCGTCAGTTGCTGGCAGATTATGAATCACAGCAGAAAAAAATCTACGAACTGGAAGCAAGAAATACACCAGTCGAGCCGGAAGACAAACGAAAACTGGCTGAACTTCACCAAAAAGTCACCGGCAGCGACGTCATCAAGGCGATCGTCAAAGCACAGGCAGACTACGTCGAACTGATGACCACTGTCTCAAGAAAAATTGAAGAAGAATCGCTCGGCGGGGGTGGCGATAAGGAATAATGCGTCGGCGGCGGGTTCTCACAGCCGAGGCCATCATATCGTAATGATTAGTTTGCAGTTATCAGCAAGAATTACGACTGCGCCATCGCAACCACCAAAGTTATTTTTTCCAAGAAAACATGCTTGCACTTCCCCTCTTGTCAGATAAACGATGTTAATGCTGCAACCTTGCTGATCGACCCAATATTGCGAAAACCATTCCCGCGCCTAACAGAACAATTGTAAATGGCTCCGGAACCGGTGAACCATAGAAGTCGTAGGTCACAAGGGCCGTGACTGAAATGCCGGAAATCTGTGGGAACTGTTGGCCTTGATAAGGCTCTATGAGCAAATCCGCCACGGTAAGGCGGACGAACTCTAAGTCGTAGCCGAAGAAATCCGGATTTGTGCCAAGCAATTCCGACTCCGGCCCGAACCCGAATGCGCCAGAACCCTCTGAAAAAACAGTTCCTTGAGAAAAATAATCATTCACGCCATTGGTAAGTAACGAGGAAAACTCCGTAAAGGATGCATGCGTATTAGCACTTAAGTCGACCGACCCATCATCGCCATTAGACCAGCTGATTCCCCGGCCCACGTCAACCCAAGAGCCGAAACTTTCGCTTGAACTCCGCAGTATGAATTCAACGCGCGGCTCGATGTTTAGATTGGTACCCGAAATCGCCGCATCTTTTCTCATGGCGAGCGATGTCAGCAACACCGGGCCAGCCACGGATGTGCCACATGTACCGAGAACAACGACTGCACCAAGAACAACACTTTTCATTTGTCTATCCTCCGTGATAAGCCAGCCGCTGCACTGGGCGCGGCGATGTCATTCTTTCATAGTTGAAACTGCGCACAGCTTGATGGGGCCGTCAGCTATTCGTCAGAGCCGATGCTTGGCAGGTCAAAGAAAATTCGGAACACGCCAGCAAGCACAGCCGACCCCAAACAAACAACCGACAAGCCCCATACTTCGTCGGTCATTTGTTTCATAATCAGCCAGGCGACGGTGAATCCGCAGCCTATCGTGACAATCCAGCAGCCCAATCCGATTGCAAGCATCGTGGCACTTGTCGAACTAATCTGTCTCTCCAACACGACGATTGTTACCCAGCCAAGAACTGCTGAAGTGAGAGCAAAGAGCGTCTCCGGGCCGCCCCATTCGGAAGAACTAACTAAAACCGCCGCGTCTAATGCGTTGCTCAAATAGTGGATCAGCAAGACATACCCAAAACCAAACGCGATCACGATGATCGCCAATGGCCAAAGTTGACGTACAATTTGAATGTGTTCTCGAAAAGCCATTCTCAGTCACTCAAACATAGCAAAACTGAATATCTTCCCGATTATTGAGAAGTAGCTTGGCCCCGCACCGCATTCCACCGCGCACGTCATCAGCCCCGCCCATTTGAGGATTCGTCGTTTTCGGTTCAGTTTCTTCATAAGATTGGGAGTATACGGAACGCCCGGTAACACCTCCAAGTGAGTGCCGCCAAGCCGTTCTGCCTTTCGCATCGCCCATCGAGCGCAGTTTTTGCCTTGGCCTTTCGGCGGTTCATGCGCCATGCATCCGATTAGATGACGCACCCGAACCGCGGTTGTTATTGCGACTCTCTGGCCTGAAACAGGCTCAATCTCATGACGCCCTCGCCGAATTCCACCCGCAAAAGAAAAAGCCTCCAATCGGCCTCAAGATTTTTTTGCGCGTCAGTCGATACAAATCTCACTAAAATACCTATTTCACCTATTTGCTCATTCGAGGTAGGTCTTGGGGTTTTAGAGTGAGTTTATTAATCATTTCGTCTGGCTGGAGGCCGGGCACACCTAATCTTGCGTTGGTTCGCACCGTTGAATTGGCAGGAAGCCATCCATTTGATGGTTCTACGGGTTCGGGCGACGCACAGAGGAGTCAGATTCATGGCAAGTTCGAGCCTCGTTGATGAGTACATGAGCCCCCTTCTGGCGGGCAATCGCGTTTCCTGCCGCGATTTCATCCAACGTCAAATGGAAAACGTTCGCGACATATCGTTGCTTTATACCGATTTGGTCTGGCCGGCTATGGAGCGCGTGGAGAAGCTGTATCGAAGTGACCGCATCAATGTCGCCTCAGAGCACATGGCAACTCGCATCAATCGTACGATCGCCGACCAGCTCCAGCCGAAGCTGAAACGGGCGGAGCCGAACGGCAAAAAGCTGGTCGTTACATGTGCAGATGGCGAAACGGAAGAGCTGGGCGCCCAAATGACGGTGGACCTCTTCGAATCGCGAGGCTGGGAAGTCTACTTTCTCGGCGCAGGCGTTCCGAATGATGAAATACTAAGCTTGGTCGGCCAACTCAGACCCGACGTTCTCCTTGTATTTGGCGCTAAGCCTAGCGGTGTGCCGGGTGTTCGGCAGCTTGTCGACTTGATCCGAAACATCGGGATAAATCCGACAATGAACATCATGGTTTCCGGCGGCGTGTTCAATCGCGCCGATGCATTATGGAAGGAAGTAAACGCGGAGCTATTCGCCAGCTCAGCTCAAGAAGCCATTCGCGTTGCAGAGGCGGCAGAGCCACGAATCCCGACGCCGATCCCAACAGGGCCGGTCAAAAAAAGACGTCGTCGCAGAAAGCCGCCATTGCTCGCAACGCCGGAAGCACAGTAACTTCGGCAATCGAGTTCGTCGGAACTCCGAACTCAGGATAGAATTCAGCCGCTCTACGTTTTGACTTCAATGGCAGCGTAGAGCGGTTTGTCTGCGCCTCCTACTCATCCAGCTGCAATTGAATGAAACCCAACTCCGGAAATGCCACAAAAGCGACATCGCTAGAGCAAGCTCTATTCTACTGTAGCGTTCTGAGGCATGTTTTTACTCGCAAATTTGAGCGATTCGCCGCCACACTTGACCGTTCACTGCCAAAGTCAATCAAACCGAAGCCAAGGTCTGATGCGATGAACTGTCTTAGGACCGATGCCTCGGACGAGCGCCAAATCGGTAGCGGAAGTGAAAGCAAAAACCTTCGAGGCCGGCATCCCGCTGCCCGTCTTTCTTGCACCATCGCGAAACGCAACGATTCCCCGCGCCCGCGACTCACCGATGCCCGGCAATGCCGTCAACTCCCACCAGGGCGAAGCATTCGGATCGAGGGTGTTGCTGACGGAAACGGTACGGCCTGCATCGGCCTGGAAGGAGAAAACCGGCGATCGAGATACCATCGCAACAAGGACGATCAGTACCACCAAAACGACTTGCGCAATCGACACTTCAGATGTTGGCGACACATCGCCCAAGTCCGGCTCGACGGAAATGTCACGGATTGCTGTCACCGAAGAACCCTAATTGGCTGAGATCAAATCACACAGCATGAAAAGAGAATAGGCTTCAATCTTAGTGCATGCGATGTCACAATCTACCAAGAAAAGACAACGCTATGTCACCACAACTGACTTGAAGACTGTCCGTAGCAGTCTTGGCCCAATTCACGCACTGCTCGAAAGCAGTGGCACACCAGCGGATTCATACGAAACATGCATGGAGACGACATAGAAGGTCGTCGTCATCGTACTTTTTTCTCACCAGCCCGCCGTCCGCTACGCAAAGCCGATCGCACTTTGGTGAGTTCCTGGTATGCCAGCTTGGGCGCAAGGTCCGACCGAAGTAGCCCCCCATGGGGAATTCGCTGCCCGGGATGATCTGCAAGCACTTCCCAGGATACGCTTTCGACGTACGGCTTGCTCATCGCCACGGCAACAAACTCTCTCAACCAACACGACTGTGTTTCCTCGTTCCACGGCTCACGCCAAAACCCACCGCCATCTGCCGCCTGGGACACCGCATCGCGTTGACCCGTTGCCGATTTCGACGGAACCTGAGACGCCGTCACATGAATAGGCTTGCTAAGCTTGGAATAAGCATCAAGCATGGATGAAATCTGGAACATGTCGCGAGCAAAATACCCGTCCTGCGCAGAGCCAAACTCGAATCGCAAACCGAAGGCGTCGAATCCGATACCGCTCTGCACGACCATGTCAGCGTAGAGCAGCGGTGGAATCGTTCGTTGGTTTTTGCTGTAGTATTCACCCCAGGGGTTGTTGATCTCAATAATCGCCTGTCCTTGCGGCGCCGTTTGTTTCATCAGTGCCGCCGACATGCGCGTCAGTTCCATCAACTGTTCAAAATTGAACGAGAAGCAGTTGTTTGCGTGGATTCCGCTTATAACGTCCCAGACTTGAATGTATTGACCATAGCGATTGATCACACGTCGCATATGCTCAAAAGCGAGGTCACGAATCGTATCGAAATCGTGCTCCCACATATAAAGCCAATCAGGAGTCGTCCCTTCACTAAACGACAGCAATGCTGATCCCTTGATGGGGATATTGGCCTTCGTGAGCGTTTCAATCCAAGCGTCGAGCGGCTTCCAATTGAAAGTCTGCTCGCTTGGTTCGATATCTCGCCAACCCACTGGCACTGTTATGAAATCGAAGGCATTCGAAATCCGCTCGCGCGCGAGATCGGTCGGCTCGGCAAGATGTATCCCACACCCAAAGGCAAGTTTCGGAATCTCTTTGGATTGACGACGCGCTTTCAGGAATGAGTCCGCATGAAAACGCGAGAGCGCTTCGCTCGCAATAACCGCCTGACTTAACGACTTCTCTGCAAGTGTTGCCATTTGGGCGGGAGTATCACCCTGCAATGCCTTAATCAACTGGTCGCGAGCCTGGGCAATTGCGGCAAGCTCTTTTTTCGCCTCTGGAAAATCGAGCAGGCCCCAATCCTCAATTTTTTGGTTTGTCCGAAGAAGACGGCCACGCGCCAGTTCCACTTGGAGCACATACGGCTCTTTGCGTTCCTGAAGCCTAACCGTCGAAGTCATGATCTTGCCGGCATCGGCCACATCCCAAAGGATGACAAGCCCGGCTGGGCCAGCCGCCCGCTTTGTACATTGAATCACCCCATCGCCGAAGGAAAACTCGGCGCGAAGCGGCACGTCGTCGCTACCGATCAGGTAGGCGCCGGCAAATTCGACAGACTCGGCTGGTTTTCCGTCGTGAAATACAGCAAATGAAAGCATCAGCAACTTCCAGGCGAATCAAGCATTGGTGAATAGTGTCCCGGATTCCAGACTGGACAAGTACAACAGCAGAACCCGCCAATCGGCAACTCTCGCCCAACGGCTTGGATCCATCTCCAAAAGCATAGCGTCCGATTGCTGGTTCATTTCGTACAAATGCGCAATCTGCCGCTACACTTGACCGTTTGTGGCTAAGACGATACCAAGTCCGGCTATTATGGCGACTAATGGGCCAATCGTCGAGGCGCCACGATTCAGTCAAGATCGCGTAGACTCCTCGATTTTTCGTCTTCGCATCGATCCATTACTGCCCACGAGTCGTAGGTATTGTATAATGTCGTTGCGATTTGGAGACTATTCACCGCTGAATCGACAACAGGTACGGAACTGAACGAGCTTGACGCAGGCGACGCTACTCGGAGGCTGTCTGCAGTCAATCCAAAAACGAGAAGAATGCAGATTCGGGAGTCATCAATGCCGGAAAACACCACATCAATCGTCACCGAAACCAACTTTTCAGGCCATTCCGTCAAGCGTGGAAAGGTCCGCGACCTCTACGACCTGGGAGACGAACTGCTCCTGGTGGCGACAGACCGAATTAGCGCCTACGACGTCGTGCTCCCGACGCCGATCCCGCGGAAGGGAATTATGCTCACCCAGATATCGAAGTTCTGGTTTGATTTCTTCTCCGACTCCGTTCCGCACCACTTGATCGAAGTCATCGAAGAGAATGCCCCTCCAGGGTTGGAGGACCATCTCGATAATCTTCGAAGTCGAACTATGCGATGTCGCAAGACTGCCGTTGTGCCCATCGAATTCGTAGTGCGTGGCTATCTGGCTGGCTCGGGCTGGAAGGACTATCTGCGAACCGGTTCTGTTTGCGGTGTGTCTCTGCCAGCCGATATGAAGCAATGCGAAAAACTACCAGAGCCAATCTTCACACCTGCAACCAAAGCGGAAATCGGCGAACACGATGAAAACATCTCATTTGAACGAGCGTGTGAGATCGTGGGGGAAGACTGCATGACCGAGCTGCGCGATCGAAGTCTCGACCTATACAACCGAGCGGCGGAACATGCGTGCAAGCGAGGCATCATCCTTGCGGATACAAAGTTCGAATGGGGTGAGATAAACGGTGAGTATATTTTGATTGACGAAATTTTCACGCCGGACTCTTCGCGCTTTTGGCCCGCTGACAAGTATGAGGCAGGCCGAGACCAGGAGAGTTTCGATAAGCAGTATGTTCGCAACTACCTCACGACTCTCGTCGATGCAGGCAAATGGGACAAAACCGCGCCAGGCCCTGTTCTCCCTGACGAAATCGTCAACAACACCGCTGCGAAGTACAAAGAGGCGATGGATAAACTCGCAGGGTAAACAGTTCCGACAGTATTCAATTGCCTTCTTCGCGCAACGAGTAAGATGCAATGTCCGAATCTTGCCATCACAATGACGACGATCACACAGAGGGTTCTGCGTGTACAGGCAAACACGCCAACGATTCACCGTTGCTCGTGGAGCTGCGCGAACACGTCCCGTTCTCCGTTCTCGCTGTAGCGATCGGCTTGATCGTAGCTGGGGCGATTTGCATCCTGGGCGGCGGATCGGATTCCGCTCTGCTTCACGAAAGCGACCCCCACCTCTGCGCCACGCATGGACATTCACCAGAAGATCACCACGACCATCCTGCGGACCAACCCACGGCCGAAAACATTCAATCCGAACCGCACGACCACGACCATGGCTCAGACTTTTCCCGGCTGTTCTTTCACCTGTTCCATCCGGTCCACATGCTCTTTTCAGCCGCAGCTACGGCTGCCATGTTCTCGCGTTATGAGCGACGTGCTTTCAAAGCCATTGTGGTTGGGCTTATCGGTGCGATCGGTGTTTGCGGCATCAGCGATGTGATTATGCCCCATGTCTCGCTCACGCTCTTGGGCGTGCAGGCGCCTTGGCACTTATGCGTATGGGAAGATCCGGGGTTGGTATTGCCGTTTGCTGTCGTCGGCGTACTTATCGGCGTTGCAACTGCTGGCAGTACCAAGCAATCCACCATTGTCTCCCATTCATTGCACGTCTTAGCATCAACGATGGCCAGCATATTCTATATGGTGGGACCTTTGGGAGTTGTCGCGTGGATTCACGATCTTGGGCAAGTCTTCATCTTCGTCGTGCTGGCAGTGATGATTCCTTGCTGTCTCAGCGACGTCGTGTTCCCCTTGCTCATGTCATCCGCGGCAAAGGAAGCGCACAGCCGTGAACCTCATGTTCACTGAGAATGAGGTATGCGAGAAAGGTCGGCCTCAGTAGATCGAGCGGGTCATCCGGACGCGATGTTAGAATGAGGTAAAACAATGATTGAAATCGGGGCAGCCGAATCTGCTACAGATCGTTGCCCACAGTGCGACTACGATCTACGCGGGCTACCGGAACCGCGTTGCCCGGAATGTGGAAAATTCTTTTCAGCTAGTGATGTCGCGGCATACGCGGAACGGCGATGGCCGCCGCAGAGGTTCTTTCGGACGCTCATCCTGGCAACAACGCCGTGGTTCATTGCCTACCCTATCTCTGACGCGATCCACGAAACGCTTGACCGTGTCGAACTCAACTGGGCGACGTTTCCGTTTCTCGCCTTTTCGCTCCAACTCTTTCTTGCGCTAGCAGCAGCCAGCGCGCTTGAGGCGAGTGAAACACGATTTATAAAGCGGCTTGGTGCCGCTCTCACAATTGTTGTTTGGATTATGATTCTCGGACACATCGCGATAACAGCGTGGACGCTTTAGCAACCGGGACCTAGTCGCTTTCGTTCTCGTCATCGCTTCCCTGGGTCAACTTCCGCAGAACAGCCCATTCACTTCGACTAAACGCTACGGCGAACCAGATAAACGTCGGGGCGAAAAACGACAGCGAGGGGTTTTGCATGAAAACCTCGTCTCCTCGCGTAAGCACCTCAGAGAAAAATTCACCGGGCGCAAACAGCGCATACACTTTGCCGCTTACACCAAAGCCCTTTGCAGCTAAATAGAAACTCAGCCGAACGGCGATAAAGAGATGGAGTAATACCATTCCCCACATCAGTGATTTGCCTCGCCTCTTCCATGACATAGGCTTGGCAAGGATCAAAGCGAGAAGCCAGACCGTGGGCCAATAGCCAACCATACGACTACTTGTATGCAATTGTCCGAACGAAGGCGGCTTCGGACCTTTCGACAACAGAAGCAGCGTATCTTGTTTGTGCTCTCCCCGTGCGGGTTGAAAGCTACGAGGCAGCTGACCTGGAATCGCAAGCTCGACCTGCATTCGCAAATCCTTCGCATGCAGGTCTAGAAACTTTGTGTGCCCTTCGCCCCAAAACCAAAACCGCGTGAAGAAGATGTTTCCCCCGGTGCGAAACAGGGAAGCATATGCCTGCTCCACAGGCTGCCACGGAATGAGGAAGAGCGTCGCATAGACGACCAGCAATACCGAAAATTTAAGGGCTGCTCGCGGCTGCAGCATGATCGCTTGCCTTTCTTTTCTTTCGTCTTCGCGACTCCCATGTCGCCCAGACCATCCACAAGACGATCGCTAGAAGAATGAACGCGGATTGCCATACATCAAGGTGCATAACATCAAACGCAGACTTCCAATGCACGCGCGTCAGAAACAGGCTAATGATGCGAACCACGTTGATTACCATAAGAAGCAAGCACCCGCCCATCGCTGCGCTAAAGCGACTCATTAGCGGCACTGGAGACGCAAGTACCGTCGCAACGAACAATGCCGTTGGCGCAATCGCATCGCATCCGCGCTCGACGGAAATAGACCCTCTCGGCTCAATAAGCGCGTTGCCTCGGATGACCATTTCGTCATAGCCGAACAAATGGACGGCTGCGCCCGAGACCTTTGCTGTCGCTTCCAAATACCAGGGAAAGAACTGATCCTTCATCGCTGTCGTTGTGGAGAGGAAGTAATACGCGCCCATGAGAATCCCAAACAGGACCAGGAACCGAAGGTCTCTTCCGTGCGTAGCCAACCAGCTTCGCCGCTTTTTTTTGCCGCCACCACCAACACGCCCATCGCTTTTTCGCGACGACTGTTGCCCGCTTCGCTTCTTCTTCGATTCCTTGCCGTTATTCACGCTGATATGACCTCGTAGAGTATAATCAAGCCGCCCAAACGTTATTTTTCATTCCAGGTACTATTCCACAACGTTTAGACAGCGATCCGAATTGACTGATCAATAATAATGACGCGCCGCCATGCGATTCGCAAACAAGATCGAGCAAGCTTGCAGATGGTGCGTCCAGCAGGATGCACCCTACATCTCGCCCGTCGTTTCCTCAGAAAGCCAAGCCCGCATTCCAGCGCACGCTGTGCGATTCAGGTATGATAGCGTCCGGAGGCTTGCGAAGCCAACCAACCTTCGGTTGGCCTCAGGTCCAGATAAGAATTGGGTGCAGCGACGGTTCCCCGCCGCTTCGCGCGGAAAGAACTTCGCTCACAATACGCCAAAGCATCTATCGGCAGGTCCGATAGCACGCAAGCAGCGCCGATTACTTGTCGGCCCAACCCATCGTCGAATTCAGATCAGCGTCGAAGTTTCGACGCTCCGCGGTCGGGATGATTACCGACTGCGTGAGCTGCGATCCTTGACACCCTTGCGATCGATCGCCGAAATCGGATCGACACCCTGCATGTACAGGGCCATGTCGTCCATATCGACCGT
>JAJDEA010000010.1 GCA_029260035.1 Phycisphaerae bacterium | reverse complement strand
GGCGGAGTCTTGGAGATAGGTAGTGGGTGGCATGGTCCACGCTTGCGTGGCCATGGTTGTATCGCCATTATGAGATACCATACTCGCGCTTGCGAGAGCACGGTACCCAATTGAACCGTGTCTTGCCCTAAGGTGAAAAGGAATTAATCAAATGCGAAAGCCCCTCGTTGCCGGCAATTGGAAAATGCATAAAACACTTGCAGACGCCCGCGCGCTGATTGGCTCTATTTGCGAAGGGGGGGGATCGATTGAGGGGGTCGATGTGTTGGTTTGCCCGCCTGCCCAGCTCTTGTTTCCGATGGCCAAAGCAGTTGCGGGGACATCAATTATGATGGGCGCACAGACCGCCCATGAGGCGCTGGAAGGCGCTTTCACCGGCGAAATATCCGTTCCCATGATTAAAGACACCGGGTGTACACATATTATTGTGGGCCACAGTGAAAGGCGTCATGTGTTCGGTGAAACGGGTGAACAATTGGCCAAGAAGGTCTCAGCGGTGATGGAGCATGGGCTGACCGTCGTCTATTGCGTCGGCGAGACGATCGAGCAGCGCGAAGCTGGGCAAACGAACGACGTTGTTCAAAGGCAACTTAGCGATGCTATTCACGCGGGAATTCCCGCCGACCGTCTCCTGGTAGCGTATGAGCCGGTTTGGGCAATCGGGACGGGCGAAACGGCGACTCCTGAGCAGGCGCAGAATGTTCATCAATTCATTCGGTCCAAATTGGCTGAAATATACGATCAGCCACGATCTGAGAGCATTCGGCTCCTTTACGGTGGCAGCGTGAAGCCGGGCAATGCGCGTGACTTGATGGCTCAGCCTGACATTGACGGAGCTTTGGTGGGCGGAGCATGTCTGGTCGCGGAGGATTTCTTGGCTATCATAGGGGCCGCAGCTTCGACAAGCGTTACGTCTGTCTAAACAGGACGATTGGTTGTAGTCGTTGTGTAGTGGCTTATGGAAAATTGGAAACTCGATAAGGTCCGTTTCGTTGTGCAAAGCGGAGCGTAGCAAAGACGAAATAAAAGGTTAGATTTGAACATGGATATGCTAGGTCAAATGTCGTGGGGCCAATGGTTTCTTGGAATGGCCATCATTGGAACTTGTGGTCTGCTCATGCTTGTAATTTTGTTGCAACGAGGGCGAGGCGAAGGGCTTGCTGGCGCCTTTGGCGGCGGCGGCGGTGGTGGTGCCTTCGGCGCGAAAACCGGAGACGTTTTTACGGTAGTAACGGTCGTCATGGCTGCTGTGTTCCTATTGCTGGCGGTGATCGCAAATTTTGCCTACGACGAATCCGTCCCGAGTGCCGCGACGACTACGTCAGTGCCCGCAGATTCCACTCAGGACTTAGGCCCGATTTCAGTGACGCCTGTTGAGGTTACTGATGAGACTGCAGGTGATGTGCCGCTGATTACGGAAAGCGCGACGGACCTGTCTGGAGACGCTGCATCTGAGGTTGAGGATGCTCTCCCGGCTGCGACAGATGAAGCAGCGTCGCCCGAGCCGGACGAAAGCGCTGCAGACGCGGGTAGAGAGTCGGAGAAAGCCGCTACCCCATGATATGTTCGATGACGGGTTTCGGGTCGGCGGAGCGCGTTGCCGATGGCGTGAGCTATGTATTCGAGATTCGCAGCGTCAACCATCGTTATCTCAAGCTGTCCATCCGGTTGCCTGATCGTTGGCAGTTTTGCGAAAGCGTGATTGAAAAAGCGATCCGAAGCCGAGTCTCGCGGGGCAGTATTTCCTGTGCGCTGAGAATACGAACAGGCGACGAGGTGGGTGCGTGCCCGATCAACCACGCAGTTCTCCAAAGCTATGCGGATCAATTAACCAAGACGAAGGTGCCCGATGGCGTTAGCGCGTCCATCGACCTGGCTGCCTTGGCAGCGCTGCCCGGTGTTTTCGAACAGCCGGATTTCGACGACGACGCGCGAAAGCGGCAGGCCGCGTTTGTGCGGGGATTGGCTGAAGAAGCCGGTGAATGCTTAGCCCGTATGCGATCTGAAGAGGGCAAGGCGCTGGAGACAGCGCTTCGAGATCTTTGCGAATCGTTGCGGGCCCATTTGGATACCGTTTTGGAACGCGCACCGCTTGTGGTTGATGAATATCACACCAGGCTGAAGAATCGCGTTGCTGTGATGATGCAAAACGGAGGACATGAACTTCAAGAGGATGCGCTGGCACGCGAGGTTGCGATTTATGCGGAACGCAGTGACATTGCAGAAGAGATTACCAGGCTGAAGTCGCATCTCGATCAATTTGAAGAACTTTGTGCTGGGAAGGATCCCGTCGGAAGGACGCTCGATTTTCTTACGCAGGAACTCCTGCGAGAGGCTAATACGATTGCGTCCAAGAGTGGTGACGCTGTCGTGGCGCGAACCGTTGTTGAAATGAAAGGGCAGATTGATCGACTGAAAGAACAGGTGCAAAATGTCGAATAGTCTGCCGAGTGTGGTTTTTCAATGGATGGCAAAATAATCGTAATCAGTGGGCCTTCTGGTGCGGGAAAAACATCGATCTGTAACGCGTTGCTAGAGCAGTTGCCGAATACGATTTGGAGTGTCTCCGCGACCACCAGGCCTCCCCGATCTGGAGAAACCGACGGCGTGAGTTACCGCTTTCTTTCCAGTGGGGAATTCGAAGCAATCGAGGCAGCTGGCGAGTTTGCAGAATCTGCTGAGTATGTTGGCCACAAATATGGCACGCCACGCAAGCCTCTGGAAGAAGCCATCGCGGTAGGCAAGAATGTGGTTGTGGAAATTGACGTGCAGGGAGGAATGCAGATTGCGTCAGCCTTGCCCGAATCGGTACGAATTTTTGTAATGCCACCAAACGAGACGTCCCTTCGCGCTCGACTGGAAGGCCGAAAGACGGAAGCAAAGGAAGTGTTAAACGAAAGACTTGCTCAAGCAGATGGCGAAATCGCCATTGCGAGAGATAGCGGTTGTTACGACCATTTTGTTGTGAATGACGTATTGGAAAAAACCATCGAAGACGTCAAGCGAATCGTTCAGGAGAATACACGCGCATGATCGAAGCACTAAGGCACGAAGAAATTGTAGAAATGGCGGGCGGGCGGTTTAAGTTGACGGCGCTTATTCAACGTCGTTGGCTTCAACTGATGCAAGGGGCCAGGCCCATGGTGGAAACGGAAGGCCTGACGCCGATGGAAGTTGTGGTCAAGGAAATTCTGGAAGGCAAGGTCGAACTAGATCTGCCGGATGATGACATCGGCCAGGATGATGACTAATGAACGCGGACAGCTAGACTTGGCGGGTTATGAAGTCCTCGTTGGGGTTTCCGGCGGGATTGCCGTCTTCAAGGTGTGCCAGGTTGTTTCGTCGCTCGTGCAGCGGGGGGCGGGTGTTACTGTTGCGATGACGAGCGCAGCCCAGCGATTCGTCGCACCGTTGACTTTCCAAGCCTTAAGCGGACGTACTGTCTTAACAAACCTGTGGACGTCCGACG
The DNA here is from genome assembly GCA_029260035.1 of Phycisphaerae bacterium. Taxonomy (GTDB): domain Bacteria; phylum Planctomycetota; class Phycisphaerae; order UBA1845; family UBA1845; genus OFTM303. The sequence goes on along the minus strand of JAJDEA010000010.1, from coordinate 19,114 downwards.
GCCCGTCAGATGTTCAGCACATCAGCGTGACCGAGCGTGCCGACCTGATCGTTGTCGCCCCGGCGACGGCAAACCTGATAGGCAAGTTGGCGTCGGGCATCGCAGACGAAATCGTATCCACTCTCATCATTAGTGCTGCGTCTCCCGTTCTTCTTGCGCCCGCTATGAACGAACGCATGTGGAACAATCCAGTTGTCCAACGGAATGTCGAGTCTCTCCGGTCCTTAAATTATGACGTTGTAGGTCCAGGCGAAGGATGGCTGGCCTGCAGGACGGTTGGGGTCGGCCGACTCGCTGAGCCGGTAGAGATTGTCGAGGCCGTCACTTCGATTCTCAACAAGAATGCTCCCAAAAGAGCCAGCGAACGCGATGACTGCCGGTGAAGGCGTGATTTTGCGCTTGCGTCATAGAATAGACTACCGATGAATCTGCTTATTACAGCCGGTCCGACTCGTGAATATATCGATTCGGTTCGATTCCTTTCCAATCCATCCAGCGGAAAAATGGGTTACGCAATTGCAGCGGAGGCCATCCGCAAAGGCCATCATGTCGAACTTGTCAGCGGGCCGGTCGATTTGCCCATTCCGGAAGGCGTAATAAGTACGCAGGTCACAAGCGCTGAAGAAATGTTTGAAGCGTGTCAAACGCTTTTTTCAAAATGCCACGCTTGCGTCATGGCCGCCGCAGTGAGCGATTACAAGCCAGTGCAATGCGACCAAACGAAAACCAGCAAAAAAACAGACGAATTTACGCTATCACTTACGCCGACGCTGGATATTTGTGCGTCATTAGGCCGGGCGAAAAGGAACCAAATCTTGATCGGGTTTGCGATGGAAGACCACGATCACCGCGAGCATGCCGAAGAAAAACTCGGCCGAAAAAAATGTGATGCGATTGTATTGAATGACATCACTACGGCAGGTCGCGACAGTGCTTGTGTGGAAATTTTTCGAGCGAATGAAGGCTGGGAGCGGGCAGTGTCTGGCTCCAAAAAGCAAATCGCAGTTCACATTCTCGAATTCGTCGAAAAAATTCGAGAATCGCAAATCCCGACGGACGTATAATCGAAAAATTCACCCAGGTTTGCGTGCGATTTGCTGATTTCAGACTGCAGCCTTGGTAATACGACGGAAAACAGGCCGCAAGTTCAGGTCAGGCACCTTTCTCGGCTGATGCTGAGCTTGTTCGTGTCGGCGAGTTTCAAGGCAATGGCGCTTTAGGGGCTGCTCGCCTCATCTTCCCACAATCATATTCATTTTGTTGGATTGGAAACCTGGTGCGGTCTACAATCCGATCGAAATGCAATTGCTGTTTTCGTGTAAACATCTTCATTGCATGACGTTATGTTCGTCAGAGTGTAGGCGCGGGGTGTTTGCTGGCCAGCTTGATTGTTCGTTTGTGACTCATCGTGTCCTGTTGGCTCTAAGATTTGATTTTTCAATAGGTTACGGCGGTACGGTTGTTACGAGGAAAACGCCGCTTTGAGGGTTTTTTTGAAAAAAGAGCCGAAAAAAACGCCTTTTTCGATTTGTTCCTGCCGACAAATGCTCAAGAACTCTCGGCGCGGACGCCGATGAGCATTGAACGATTGATATTCGCTGTTGGCGATTAAAGTCAATCGTGTGTTGGTATCTTAGGCATGATTAACATGCCGGTTGTTCGAGCGAAAAGTTTTGGAATGGGTGGTTGACTTGACTATGACGATTCCTACAATTCGCCCGCTGTAGACAGCAGATTATTGAACCGCTTGGAATGCATAGATTCGATTGGCGGTTCACCGGCGCTTGGGGGCGCAAATGTTTTCGGGACTGGCGCGTTTTTGAAAACATCAATCGCACCCTCATTTGGATTAGCGTTGGACGTGAAGTTTTGTTTCGTATTGACGTTTCTTGGAAGTGCCTGAGGTCAGGGACGATTTTGATTGCTTTGGCAACTCTCCGGCGGTGTGCGTTTCGTTGTTCGACGGTTTTCCTTTGCGGGATGACCGGCGTCTGACGGATGCGCCGACGGTTTTTGCGTGTGTTTGTTTTTTTGTCTTTTGTGAAACTTATAGAGCGTGTAACTAGGATCACGCCACGGTCTTTTTTACTGGAGGTCTACTAATGCTAGGTTTGAATCAGTTGGACAGTACGAGGTTGCGCTTCCGTGTGCGTGGCGTATCTCGCTTTGGCACGCTCTTCGGTGCGGCCTTAATGGTGACGTTGTTGGGTGGTTGCCCAATGCAGACGTGTGATGATGCCTCGACCTGCCCGGATGACGGACTCTTCTGCACCGGTGCCGCAACTTGCACCGCGGGCCTTTGCGGCTTTGAAGGTGATCCGTGCCTGGATGCGGGCGGAGTTTGCAACGAAGAAACGGATAGTTGCGACACATGTGGTCTCGAAGGCCAGGATGCTTGCGACGATGGCAACGAGTGCACGGACGACGCGTGCGTCGAGGGTTCATGTGTAGCCACGAACAACACGGCTGCGTGCGACGATGCTGACGCTTGCACCGATGACGATGTCTGCACCGACGGCGTCTGCGGCGGAACGGCTGCTGACTGCGACGATGCTGACGCATGCACGGATGACAGCTGTGATGCTGCGACCGGCGACTGCGTCAACGCACCAATGGAATGTGCGGATGGCGAAACCTGTGTTGAAGGCGCTTGCGTCCTTGTTTGTGACGACGCTGGCGACTGCGATGATGGCGACGCGTGCACGGACGATGCGTGCGTGAACAATGCATGCACGAATACGCAGATGGACTGTGATGACAGCGTAGACTGCACCGACGACAGTTGTGCCGACGGCGCTTGTGTCAACACGGACAACTGCCCTGATGGTGAGACCTGTGACGCGACAGGAAACGCATGTACGAGTGTTACCGCATGCGAAGATGATGCCACCTGCGACGATGGCGTCTTCTGCAACGGTGCCGAGACGTGCGATCTTGATACGGGTGATTGCGTAGCTGGCACGCGTCCTTGCGCTGGCGATAACAACGGCGGCACCTGCGATGACGGCACGACGACTGAAACCTGCAGCGAAGGTGATGCTGCTGCGGTTTGCACGGCTTGCCCGGCAGAAACGTTTGATTTTACGCTTAACCAAGACAATCTGACCGGTACCGGTGGCGATGACATCTTCTCCGGTGGCCTATTGTTCAACAGCGGTAGCGGTACTTCGATCGCGTCCCTTCAGACAGGTGACACCGCCAATGGTTTGGCTGGTACGGATACGCTCGATGCGACCGTGAACGGCACCGCCGCGGTACCAACGCTTGCTGGTATTGAGAATATCAATTTTACGGCTTTCGCAGCTACGACGATCACCGGAACCAACATCACCGGTGTTGATAGTCTTATGACTTCGGCCAGCACCGCGACGCTGACCGTTAACAACATGCAGGAGTTGACGGGAGTTGGCCTGAAAGACATCACGGATGGCACATCCGGTATGACGATTGGGTTTGCTACCGCTGCAACGACTGGTTCGACCGATGACATCGCCGTTGCGATCTCAGGCAGCACGGGCGCTGGTACGCTGACGGTGAACACCGGAGCGACCAACGGGCACGAAAGCGTCAGCTTTACGACGACCGGCAGTGGTCAGAACGTATTGAACACCTTGGCCTTGGGTACCGGCACGTCGATGGCTACTGGGAACTTTGCTGGCGATGGTCATCTTCAGGTTCGGACGGTTCCAAACACGATCCGCACCTACGACGGTTCCTCCGCAACGGGTAACCTCATGCTGGGTACGGGTACGTCGGTCGCTGGTGGTACGAACTACGCCACCTTCGGTACGATGAATGTTACGAGCTTGAAGACAGGAACCGGCGATGACACGGTCATCTTCAATAATACGCTGGATACCAATGACAAAGCCATTGACTTGGGTATGGGTACGGACGTGGTTCAAGCATCGATTGGTGCGACGATCAGCACGTTCCTGCCTTTCACTGGTGTTGAGGAAGTTCGTTTGAATGCGACGGCCAGTGGTGTCAGCGTCAACCTGACCAATGTCACGGGCCTGACAGACGTCACCAACGAAGCAGACGGCACAGCCAATACGCTGACGATCAACGGTGTGTCTGGCAAGCCGAACCTAAACTTCCGTGGTAACAACACGCAGGCGGCGCAGACGTTTGATACGCTTACCTATGTTGCCAACGATGCAACGGGTTCCAGTGATACGCTGGCCATTAACGTGAACAATAGAGGTACGGCGCTCAATGCAACGGGCACGACAAACGTCCACACCGTGGGCGGCGGCGTCCTGACGGCTGCGAACTTTGAGACCGTCAACACGACCGTTTCGGATGGTCCAGCGACGTTTAGTGGTATGACCTGTGCGGCTGCAACCGCATTCACCTTTACCGCATCGAGCAACCTGACGCTTGGTACGGTGACCGGTGCCACGGGTGCGGTCAGCAGTGTGACCGCCAGTGGCGTAGTCGGCAACCTCAGTGCAACGTTTGCACAGGTGACCGGTACGGTCAACTTGGGTAACGGCACGAACACCGTGACGGTTTCCAACACGAGTGGCGCGTCTGTCACGGTTAGTGGTGGAACGGGTGCGGACACGGTCACCTGCAACACAGCCAACATTGCCGAGAACATTAACGGTAACGCCGGTGCTGACGTTCTTGACGGTGGCGATGGCCTGGACACGATCAATGGTGGTGACGGCAACGACACCATCACAAGTGACTCGACGACAGTGGCTAACGCCGATGCCGATACGATTACGACGGGTAGCGGCGTGGATACGATCATCCTGCTGTCGAATGCTGCTTCTTCCGCTAATTCCGACACGATCAGTGACTTTACGACGGGTGCCTCTGGTGATCAGTTCGACCTTGACCTTTCGTCACTGGAGTCGGCTGGTGCATCGGACAACATCGCCGTTGATTTCGTTGAACTGCAGGACGGTTCGTCGGTTGTTGATACCGACACGATTCTGATTCACGAGTGTGCGGTTGGATCTGGTTGCACGCCTGCAGCGAATGCAAACGTAATTGTTTTGATTACAGGTACGGTTGCTACGACAGCCCTGTTGGAAACAGCTCTTGAAGCTGGTGGTGGTACCGCATTGACAATCGCCGCCGCTGGTGGTGACGCGGCCAATGCATTCCCCGTTGTTTACACTGATGGTACGAATGCCTACCTGGCGATCTGCCATGCAGAAGCTGAGACGACCAATAACACGAGCTTTGACTCGACTGACCTGACGTGCCTGAATCTCGCGACGATGTCCGGCAATACGGCGATCGCCGCGAGCGAGTTCAACGCAGCAAACTTCGACTTCATCCCGTAATTGAAGTTGATGATGGATTGATCGATTTTCGATTCGATCTCTTACTAGAAGTTCCAGCCCGGCGGGTTTATCCCCGTCGGGCTTTTTTGTGCGCATATGGGAGGATTGAGCCGGGATTGTATTGAGTGGCCAGTAAATCCGGCATGGATGCAGGAAGCAATGGCACAAGAGAGACGAGTCGTTTGGGCCAAGAGCGGAGTTTCTTGTCTGAGGAGGCTGAGTGGGTATAATCATTCAAGTATTCCGTCTCGGGATTGCCGAAGGTTTTGATGGGGTATGGTTAGCGAGAAGGGTGCGTCTTGGACGCACCCTACGGAAAGCACCGGCTTCGAAGGGGAAAGCGATCGACTCTCAGGAAAATACACAAGTCCAATCTGATGTATCGAGCCTCGCGAACTCTCGTTTCCGCCGGCCCATGCCGCATCCCGTTTATTGGGTCATTGCGGTTGCATTGGCTGTGATTGCGGTTCAGATGGTCGCTCGACCGGGCGGAGCGCCGGACTGGTTGCAGGGGAATCCTGCATTAGCCCAGGCCGTGACGAGTGGTGGATCGCGTGGGATTTTCGCGTTTTCCGGGCAGATGTCGAAATCGACATACGGTTTGTATATGGTTGACGTGGATGCCATGACGCTTTGGGTTTATGAATATCAGCCTCAGAAGGGGTGTATGAGGCTGGCCGCGTCGCGGACTTGGCGTTATGATCGATATCTTGAGAACCACAACATTTGCGATTTGCCGCCTGACGTAGTTGAGCAAATGGTTGAGGATCAAAGGCGGTATCGACTGCAGTCCAGCGAGAGTCAGATGCCGTAGGCGTGTAGAGTTGCATTTTCAGTGCTGTTTTGCCTTGGAAATGTGAGTGGGAACGGGTGAGTGATAAATTTAGGTTCGTCTGGGGTTGATCGAATAAGTCATGGGTAAGATGTTTTATACGGCCGCCGAGGCTGCAGAAAAGTTAGGGAAGCAGGAAGACGATCTCAAAGATTTGGTTCGAGCGGGATCGCTTCGTGAATTTCGAGACGGCGGGGTCGTTCATTACAAAGTTGAAGACGTGGACTCTCTTGCGAAGGATACGAGCGGGCCTAGTGCTTCTGCGAGTGGCGAGATCGTTCTCGAGCCAGCTGATGATGAAGACGAGGTGGATTTCGGTTCGGCGAGCGGTGATGTGTTGATGCTTGAAGAAGCCGAGGCTGGCGGTTCGACTGCCGGTGCTGGTTCAACGGCGAAGAAAGAGAAGGAAAGTACGGCGGTACCGTCGGCCGGCATCATTATTTTTGACGATGATGATTTGGACGAATTCGTCGATCCGCTTGCACAGACAGCTGTGACGGACCTCGGTGGGTTGGCGTTAGATGGTAGTGGCAGCGGTTCCGGCATCATGGAGCTGACTCAGGAAAGTGACGACACGTCTTTGGGGGCTGAGTTACTCGAAGAGATTTATACGGGCGAGGAAGAAGACGGGGTGGAGATGGGGGACGCTACGCGGGCGGGCCTCGACGAAGCCGTGTCTGAGGAAACGGTTGCTGCTGAGGACGAGGATGCCTTTGAGATTGCGATGGATGAGCCTGCTGCAGGGCCTCGCACGAGCGTCGCGCAGGTTGTCGAATATGCTCCTGATGCGTCATCTACGGGGATTACGGCGGCGATGGTTGTGGCAGTACTGATTTTGTGGGTAGCCGGTCTCGCGGGTACGAGTTTGGTGCGTGGTATTTCGCCGGGACTTCTTCAAACGTTGTATGCGAATCTTCCGATTTTTGCTGGCGCATCCGTAGGCGTGGCTGGCATCGCAGGTGCTGTTGCGTTTTTCATTAAGAAGCGTGGCGGCTAGAGCAAGCTATCACCTAGTTCTGCTGTAGCGATCTGATGCACTTCTTGTAAGCGTAATCGAGCGATTCGTCGTAACCCTTGGCCGTTCGCTGCTATAACCACCTTCCAGCTTGTGAGTTGTTTGTGACATGCAATGTGTCCTAGGCATGGTCGCGTCGAATTTAAGTTAGCTTGAGTTCGGTTCTGTGTTGTTCATTTCTTTTTTGCTCCAGTGCATACTCATTCTCCACCAGTTTTTCATCGCGGGGGAAATTGGCGCTAGCCGGGACCCTTGATCGTTTGTGGGTTTAGGTTAGCATAGCGTCCTGCTTGGGTGCGGCACCATTGGTAAAGGAATCGGTTGGTATTGGTTGAATTTTCTTGCGTGTTTTCTTGCAGTCGCTTGATGGCCATGTGCAGGCATTCGCACGATAGGAGGAAGTGAGATGTGCTGTGGCGGAAAAATAGTTAGCTGTTTTGCAGTTGGTGTATTGGCGTTTGGCGCGAGCGGTTGCGTTTCGATGGATCAGCACCGTAGACTGACTGCCAACTTGCGGACAGTTAAGGCGGAGAAGGAGGTCCTTGCGCAAGAGCTGTTCGATATTCGTAATGGCACGGGTTCGTTGCAGGCGCGCGTGGACGCGATGGAACGTGAGCTTGATGCCAAGGATGCGCTGGTTGCTAACTTGCGTGGCGAGAATGAGTTGCTCGACGAGGTGCGGCGCATCGCACAAGCCGATTTGGAGGGAATGGCTGACAAGCTGGGGGGCATTACAGTTTCCGGCCCAAAACTTCCTCCACAGCTTGATAACGAACTGAAGCGGTTTGCTAGCGAACATCCGTCCGAAGTCAGTTACGATTCCAATAATGGAACGGTCAAGTGGAAGTCGGATTTGCTTTTCGCACTTGGTAGCGATGTCGTCAAGCAGGCATCGATGGCGGCGCTCAAGGGCTTTACAGACATCATCAAGTCGCCGGTTGCATCCGAGTTTGAAGTGCTTGTCGTTGGGCATACCGACAACCGGCCTATCAAACGGGCGGAGACAAAAAGGAAGCATCCGACCAACTGGCATTTGGCTACGCATCGGTCGATTTCGGTCGCGAATGTGCTGAAGCGCAATGGCTATGCTCCAGGTCGCATTGGGTTGATGGGATACGGCGAGTTTCGTCCGGTAGCCAACAATTCTACCAAGAATGGGGCCAGCCAGAATCGTCGTGTAGAAATGTACTTGGTGCCGAGAGGCTCTATTGTTCGTGTTTCTCGCGGCCCGAGTGCGGAAACGGGAGATGGTCGCGTCGCGACCCAGAAACGCGGGAAGTAGGTTGATACGCCGTTTGCACATAGGCTAGATACTTAGACTCAGCGATCGACATTTCGTTTTCAGATATTCAAACCTGGGAGTTGGCTTGGCGGCGACTTCCGGGTTTTTTTCAAATCTGGAGTCATGGAGATCGCTGTTCATTCTGGAGCGTAGACCCTGCCTAAACGTGTGCATCTGGTTATAATGTTTCCATGCAACGTTGTTGGTGTGCTTTGCCGAAATGAGCGAAAATGTTTGCTCCCAATAAGGAACCAAACTTGCGTAATCCTCTTTCTACAATCTTGTCCCCGCTGAGCAGTATTTGGTTTGGCATTATTTTGGCTACGCTGCTTTTTTTCTATTGTTCCATTGGGAGCGCCGTGCCAGCCGTTCGGCAGCATCCCATGCTGGAGATGACTGAATTTGAGTGGTTTCATTGGTGGCCTTTCAATGTGTTGGTCTTGCTCTATGGGCTCAACATGACGGTCGTTACCATTCGGCGTATTCCGCTTCGTACCGCGAATTTGGGTGTTTGGATGATCCATGCGGGAATTGTTATTTTGGTTGTCGGGAGCTATTACTATTTTTCGACCAAGGTCGAGGGCGATACGCCTGTTTTTAGGCGCCGTGTAGCGATTGCGATGCCAGGAATGCAACATCCTGCGTCTTTGGTTGCGCTACCCGGCAACGAAAAACGCGTTCAAGTTGGGTCAGATACCTGGCAGTTCCAGATTCAGAGTACGAACCACTCCTGGCCCATTTTGTCGGAAGAGCATGAAGGTGAGACCGCGTATTCTGTGAATGTTTCGGTTACGCCGCCAACCGGATCGCCTTTCATCAGGCAACTCCTGAGCGACTATCCTCAATATACCGAAGACATCATCCCTGGTAAGGGGCGAGCGATTAAGAGTCTGGGCAGGAAGCTCGTGGAAGAGGCTCTCGTCTTGACGCTTGAATACGAGCCTCAGGAGTACTTCCATGTGATGAACACATGGGCGCTTTTTGTTCGACCTTTGGGCGAGACGGAGTGGAAAGAAAGGCCGATTGAAGGCTTGCCTCGTTATCACGATCGGATTGGATCGCGAGATCATGTTTTTTCGGAGCCGCATGACCCCATTACGTTGAGATCAATCGATCTTGATGTGCCGCCAGGTCTGGAGTCTGACGCCCTTCAGGGGCAGGCGGTTCGTATTTCGGGTTATTTGCGATATGCACACATGGATCGTAAGTGGCGCGAGGGCGAGGGGCGACACAATCCAGTTCTTCAGTTGTCGTTTTTTTCCGACCAAAGCCCCGATCAGAACTACGAGCTGTCTGCGTTGGATCGAACACGGAGCGTAAGCGAGGATGGCCTGGTGCAGTTCGTTTGGCTGGATGATAAGACTGCTATTGATCGACTACCGAAAGACGCTCGGCCTAGATTACGCATTGAAGTCCCCGGTGCTGACGTGTCCTTTGATGTTGCGATTACAAATGAGGTGGTGGTCGGAAATGATGGTCCGTTTACATCGATCGACAAAACTGATTTTTCCTATCGGATTCGGAACATTCAGGATGGCCTGAGTTTGCCGGGAGGTGCGGGCGCGGTTTCGATCGCGATGGTCGACATCAAAACGCCGGATGGTGAGTTGAGGCGTTGGGTGGCGGACGATCCCCGTTTCACAAGAGACATTCAGGGTGGCACTGGTGCCGGCCCTCACGATTCGGATGTCAAAGAGCCGGATGGTCGTATTGTGATGACCTATGCCGCACAGTCGGCACCGATTTTGTTTGCTGCTTATCCGGGTGGCTTGCACTATGTATTCAATGGCCCCGAAGGGGAGCACGTTTCCAAGTCGGTTGAGATTGGGGAAGTCGTTGAGGTTGTTCCCGGCTTACATGTGAAGGCTGCTTCGGTGCTGACACACGCGGTCAGTGAGATCAAGCCCTATGTTGTTCCGCAATCGAAGAGGCAGCGCAACGCTCGGGAAACGTTTGCGATGATCCGTTTGGAGATCGATCGTGGTTCTGGTGTTCAGGCGAAATGGGTGCAGTTCAATCAATATGCGTTGCCCGGCAAGGAATATGTTTCGCAGGGCCGATTCGCGTACTCTCCCGCGATTTTTCGAGGTGCGGATGGTACGCCTGTAGAAGTTATGTTCTCCAGGCAGCGAAGAAAGCTACCTGCCCCCATTGTGTTGGAATCCTTTCAGCTTGAATCACATGTGGGAGGCTATACCGGTTCCATGTCGACAATCAATAATTATTTCAGCCAATTGCGTTTTCAGACTGGGGAGCATTGGACGGACCCGACGACCATATTCGTTAACTCGCCCGCGGAGCATGGAGGGTTTTGGTATTTTCAATCGTCATGGGACAAGCCGCAATCGCAAGACCCGACGAGCGGCATGAACTATACGGGGCTTGGAGTTGGGAACCGAAACGGGGTATATACCCAACTTGCAGGTTGCTGTCTGGCTGTTGTTGGCATGATGTACGCTTTTTATGTGAAGCCCGTCCTCAAAAGGCGGAGGCATCTTCAATCACGCGCACGAGTCAGTAGCTCTGCCGAAGAGCCTGTTTCTATTGATGATGTAGACGATCAGAAAACCCAAGTCGAAGCGTCGGTCGAGGTTTGACGAAAACTTGGCACTTTGAGGTCGATCTGAGTTCGTTAGTCATAGTGAATCCGTCGAAAGGCGAGACAAGAAATGAATTTTCAAGAGAAGATCAGACCTATCGACGTTATGGTTCTTGTAGCCATCGGAGGACTTATTGCCTGGAATGGAATGACCAAGCCATCATCGACAAAATTGGCGAGGGATTCCTTTGCAAACCAGGTTGATTTGGCGCCGTTTCATACTGTGGCGATACAAGCGGACGGGCGGCTGCGGTCGTTCGGCTCGCACGCGAAGACCTATATGGGTTATGTAAGTGGTCCGCGGAGCGTGGATGGTCAGGGTGCAGGCTTCACTTATCTCGACCTGATATTCAATCCGGATAAATATATTGAGAAAGATATTTTCTACGTTAAGAACAAGCAGGTTCGGTATCAGATTGTGGACTTGCTGGTCGAACTCAAATCGTTGACACCCGCCCATGAGGAAGAGATACGAAAATCCGGCTTATTGTCGCGGTCACTATTGTTGGACGACAGAGTTCTTGGCTTGCTTCGCAAGTTGGGGCAGGACCTGATCCGAACGGCAAAGTCAGTTGATCGAATCCAACAAGCCTTGGGCGTAGCGGACCCTTCTTTCCTGAGTAGACAATTGCGTGTCATCGCGCCGCCCAGTGGCAAGATTGGTGATCCATGGATATCTTTGGCTGATGTGATCGAAGGCAGCGGCGTTCCTGCGGATTCCGTTCATGCGGGGATGTCGAAGCCGAAGCGTATTCCAGGCTTCGATCCGGAACTTCAATCTCAGGTTTCCGATGCTTGGCAAGGTTTACGCACCGCTTGGCGTGATGAGGACAGCGAAGCTGTCAATGCGAAACTTGCTCAGCTTTCCGGATTGTTTCCTTCTGTGTCGCCGGCGTTGTACCCGGCTCGTGAACGACTTGGCATGGAGAGCTGGTATTTTCGAAGTCAGGGTATGACATGGGTTTGGCTCATTTACCTTGCGAGCGTAGTGCCGCTCCTTATGTCGGTGATCTACAAATGGAACGGCGCTCGAACGGTAGGTATGATCTTTTTTGTTGTAGCGTTTCTCGCCCAAACCGCATCTATAGGCATTCGATGGTATATCTCGGGCAGATGGCCGAACGCCAACATGTTCGAGGCGGTAACGACCGCCGCGTGGATGGGCGGCGTGTTGGCTGTTGCGCTGGAGTGGTTCGTTCGGAAGACGGCGTTTCGAAATCTCTTTGCCCTCGGCTCTGCTGTTATGTCGATGGGGGCGCTGATGGCTGCCTATTTCCTGCCTACCGGCCTGGATTCGTCCATCAGCAATAAAATGGCCGCACTGAATGATATTTGGCTGTACATTCATACGAACGTCATCATATGGAGTTATGCTATCATCGGCTTGGCATGCATACCGGCGCTCCTGTTTCTAAGGCAGAGGTGGTGCATGCTTTGGGATCGAAAATCCGTCCCCAAACTTCGACTGCTCGTGTTGCCGATCGCGCTGGTTTGTTTGAATTGGACGGGATACAAGCTCCTCATGCACGTCCTTGATGACCCCTCTCGAAGTTTGGATCAGGCCATGTTGTACGCTATGGGGGGCTTGTTTTGGGGATCGCTGATGCTCGTTTTTCTGGAGCTGGCCGACGCCCGAACCAGGCAACTTGCCCAGGGAAGTGTCGAAAAAGCGGCATCCGGCGGCGCATCAGTGTTCATTCTTGGCGGGGCGGGAGGATCTTCGTTCTTACAGAAGGAACAGCCGACACTAAGCCAGGTTTATGACGGTGCAACCATGGTGCTCGTGGAGCTTTCCTTTGTGATGCTTTGGGCTGGCGTTGTCATGGGAGCGATCTGGGCGGATCATTCCTGGGGTAGGCCCTGGGGGTGGGATCCGAAGGAGGTCTTTGCCCTCAACACGTTTATCATTTTTCTGGTCCTCATCCACGTTCGACTTAAGGTGCGTGACAAGGGTTTTTGGACGGCAGTTCTCGCGCTGATCGGGTTCGAGGTTATGATGTTCAACTGGATAGCCGTGAACTTTGTGATCGTTGGCTTGCATAGCTACGCGTGACAATATGAAAGAGGGTGACTGTTTTGCCTGAAACACAAGAAAGAGATTTGGCGATTGAGTTTCCTCGTCAGTTTCTGGCGCAGGATGTTGTGCTGGATTCGTGGGACAAGATCGAACCCTATTTTGTGAAGTTACAGGCTTGTTCTATTGCCACCACGGGCGAGTTGGAGCAATGGCTTGTTGATTATAGCGAACTTGTTGCCGCGATTGACGAGGTGGGGACGGATCGGCATGTTAAGATGACATGTCAGACTGATGACGCATCCCGGAAGGCTGCTTTTCTTGACTTCATTGAAAACATCGATCCGAAGACCAAGCCCGCTGCCCATGCACTCAATGTCAAGTATGCGGATTGCGCTAAGACGCTGGACTTGCCTCACGAACGATATCATGTTCTTGATCGGAGCATTCGCGCCAGCGTGGATGTGTTTAGAGAGGGAAATGTTGCGCTGCAGACGGAAGAAGCGAAGCTGAGCCAGGCGTACCAGGAGATTTGCGGTGCGCAGATGGTTGAGTTTGACGGTGAGGAAAAAACGCTTCAGCAGCTTGCGCCCTATGCGGAAAGCACGGATCGAGAGGTTCGCGAAAGCGCTTGGGTTGTTGAGGTCGAACGTCGAAGCCGAGATACGGCAGCGCTCAATGAAATCTTCGGAAAGATGGTGAAGCTGCGACATAAAATGGCGCTCAACGCGGGATGCCATGATTATGTTGAGTTGGCATTCAAGGAAAAGCAGCGGTTCGATTATACGCCGAAAGATTGCAGGGACTTTCACGATGCCGTAGAGAAGGCAGTGGTTCCGGCGATGCGGGCGCTGCAATCGCAGCGCAAGGAGTCGCTTGGCGTCGAGTCACTCAGGCCTTGGGACTCGTCGGTGGATATTCACGGCAGGCCACCATTGAAGCCTTTCGATTCGCCTGATGAACTTTGCGACAAGGCGTCGAACGTCTTTCGGTTAGTCGATCCTGAATTGAGAAGCCAATTCGATGAAATGCGATCGCTCGGCTACCTTGATTTGGAGAGTCGAAAGGGCAAAGCGCCCGGCGGTTATCAAGCGACGTACGATGAATCCCGGCACCCTTTCATATTTATGAATGCTGTGGGAGTGCAAAGCGATGTTCGGACGTTGATTCATGAAGGCGGTCATGCGTTTCACAGTTACGCAGCCAGGCATGATGCGTTGCTTCCTTATCGAGGCAGCCCCATCGAGTTTGCCGAGGTGGCATCATTTGGAATGGAACTACTTTCGCTGGATTATTTGGGTGAGTTTTATGAGGGTGACGATTTCGCACGAGCCAAGCGATCGCAGTTGGAAGGTATTCTTGGGCTGTTTCCCTGGGTTGCCATGATCGATGCGTTTCAGCATTTCTTGTACGCGAACCCGGAACACTCGGATGATGATCGTCAACGAGCCTGGCTGGAGCTTTTCAATCGATTTGGTGGGATGGCTGACTATACTGGATTTGAGCAAGCCAAGGCGTATTCATGGCACAAACAGTTGCATCTTTTTGAAGTGCCGTTCTACTACGTCGAATATGGAATTGCCAAGCTGGGAGCGATGCAGGTTTGGCGTAATTCGAAAAAAGATTATCGCGGAGCGGTGAAGGATTATCGAAAAGCGTTAGCACTCGGCGGGAGCAAGCCGTTGCCGGTTCTGTTTGAGACGGCTGGCGCCAAGTTCGATTTTTCATACGATACGATTGCGCCCCTTGTGGAATTGGCGCAAGATGAGCTGTCCAAGTTGCCGTTGTAGTTGTATTGCGGGAGAGAAGGTGGTGATATAGATGATAGCTGGTAGCGCTCATCAGATCAGCATCGATGCAATTCGAATCAAGCTTGACTTGGGCGAGCCGCTTTCGTTCGACGAAGGTTTGCACCTGTATGAAAACGTCGATATTCATACGTTGGGCGAACTTGCGAATTCCGTTCGTGAAAAGCTGCACGGGCGCGACGCGTATTACAACATCAATCTGCACATCAACTACACAAACTATTGCGTTCTTCGGTGCAAGTTCTGCTCGTTCTATCGCCCGTTTGCCAAGGAAAATGCTCACGATAGAAACAGTGCTGAAGATGGCGGCGACGGCTATGAATTGTCGGTTGAGGAAATCGTCAGCCGAGCGAAAAGGGCGTACAGCGCCGGTGCAACGGAAGTGCATATGGTAGGGGGGCTGCACCCGAAAACTCCATTTTCATATTACACCGATGTTTGCAGTGCCGTAAAAAAGGCATGTCCTCACATGCACATCAAAGCCTTCACGGCAATCGAGATTATTCATTTTTCGCGAATTGCGAAACCTCGACTGTCGATTGAGCAGGTGCTCGTTCAGCTTCGAGAGGCGGGGTTGGGGAGTATGCCTGGGGGTGGAGCAGAGATTTTCGACGACCGGGTTCATGAGGAGACGTTCAAGAACAAAGTTGGCGAGACGGAATGGTTTGAAGTGCATCGAGTGGCGCACGAACTCGGTATTTTTACCAACGCCACGATGTTGTATGGTCATGTCGAAACGCCTGCTGAACGAATCAAGCACTTGATAAAACTGCGAGATCATCAGGAAGCCAGTTTGCGTCAAAGGAAAGCGGCATTTAATTGTGTCGTACCCCTGTCTTTTGTTCCGGATCATTCCCAGCTCTCGCATCTGGCTGGCCCGTCAGGATTGGATGATCTCAAGACGCTTGCGATTTCGAGACTGATGTGTCCGAACATTCCACACATCAAGGCATTCTGGATCATGCAGTCGCCCAAGTTGGCGCAGGTTTCGCTCAACTGGGGAGTGGATGATATCGACGGGACCGTGGTTTATTACGACATTACCAAGAGGGAAGGCGGGGGAGGTACGACGCATCAGGAACTTTCGGTCGATGATCTTAAACGCCTCATCGTGGAATCAGGATGTAAGCCGGTGGAGCGTGATACGCTCTATCGACGCGTGATTCGCGACGAGGACCGGTGGCAAGTCGAGGGTGAAGGCTGGTCGGTTCCTATTGAGCCTGCGGAAAACTCTTACCCTCTCGACAATCCAAATCACTTGGTGGAATTACGCACGAATGCCGAGGAAAATCGAGCATCCTGAGTTCGATCAACCTTGACATTTTGCAAGCCGTCTCATTGTCTCCTTGCACCTGCGAGCGCAATTGCGTAGGCTGCGCTCTATCGACTTTATGATTTCTCTTTGCTGCTTTGGTCGGGATTCCTGCGAATGTCCAAAGATGGAAGACACCATTTCGTCATAGTTGGGGGAGGCTTGGCGGGTTCTCTCTTGGCTGTCTACCTTGGCCGCAAGGGGTATCGCGTCGATGTATACGAAATGCGCGATGATATCCGAGGGGGCAACGTCGCTGGAGGGAAATCGATCAATCTGGCGCTGACCCGGCGAGGGATCGATGCGCTGGCACACGCTGGGCTTGCAGAACAGGTGCTTGCTTCTGCGGTTCCGATGAAGGGAAGGCTGATTCATTCGGAATCGGGAGATACTTCTTTGCAACCCTATGGCAAGGATGATACGCAGCTAAATTATTCCGTGTCGCGAGCCGGGTTGAACGCCGAACTGCTCGAGGCGGCGGACTCCCACGAATCCGTAACGCTTCATTTTAACAAGAAGTGTACGGGGGTCGATTTGGATGAACCGTCCGTGACACTGGCGGATACCGTGACCGGCGTAGAGGTGCGAGTTGAAGCCGATGTGATTGTCAGTGCGGATGGAGCGTTTTCCGCCGTGCGCGCGCGAATGCAAAAGCTTGCGCGGTTTAACTATAGCCAGCAATACCTAGAGCATGGCTACAAGGAATTGGAGATTCCTCCCGGTGTGGCGGGTGAATTCCAGATCGAAAAGAACGCGCTGCACATTTGGCCTCGGCGGTCATATATGATGATTGCGCTGCCCAACCTGGATGGCTCGTTTACTTGTACGCTTTTTTGGCCTTTTGACGGGCCTTTTAGTTTTGACAATCTAGAGAGTGAGGAAGATGTTCGCCGATTTTTCGAGGAACACTTCGCCGACGCTGTGCCGGTCATGCCTACGCTCACCGCGGATTACTTGGGAAATCCCACAAACCCTCTTGCGACCATTTGTTGTGGGCCGTGGCATTATCAGGATAAGGTTGTTTTGCTTGGCGACGCCTGTCATGCGGTTGTGCCATTCTATGGGCAGGGGATGAACGCCGCATTCGAGGATGTCCTGGTACTCGACGCATGCATGGACAAACATAAGTCAGATTTTGGCGCGGCGTTTGCGGCGTATTACAGCGAACGCAAGGAACACGTTGATGTGTTGCAACGCCTGTGTGTCGATAATTTTGTTGAGATGCGTGACCATACCGGCTCAAAGTGGTTTCTTCTTCGGAAGAAGACGGAAAAGATGTTATCTAAGATTTTTCCCAGCTGGTACGTCCCACTGTACAACATGGTGACGCACACGCGAATCCGTTATGTAGACGCAGTGCGGCGCGCTCGAATGCAAAAACAAGTCTGCGCCTTGGTAGCTGGCTTTCTTGTTATTGCGGTGTTTCTCTTATTGTTTACATAAATTGCGAACGGTTTGCTACTCGGAGTTGTAAATGATGGCACTCACATACCGAAGCTATCTCAAATTGGACCAGTTGTTGAGCATTCAGGAAGCCCAATCTGTTCCGCCTGAGCACGATGAAATATTGTTTGTTGTCATCCACCAGGCGTACGAGCTATGGTTCAAGCAGTTGCTCCATGAATTTGACAAGATCAAAGGTGACTTCAGCAACAATGAACTGTACGGCGCGATTCACACGATGAAGCGATGTCGAACGATCATGAAGACTCTCGTTGGGCAAGTGGATATTCTCGAGACGATGACCCCGATGTCGTTCACGAGCTTTCGCGATCGTCTCGATACCGCATCCGGCTTTCAATCTGCGCAATTTCGCGAATTTGAATATCAACTAGGGTACAAACGTGCGGATATGTTGGATTATCATGACAAAGACTCGACACAGTATCAAAAACTCGTGCAACGCTTGAACGAGAGTAGCGTGATCGATCATTTTTATGACTTCCTCGCGCACCGGGGCGTGACGATACCCGTTGAGTTGCGCGATAAGGCAGTCTCGGAATCTACGCAGCCTAATGAGAAAATTCAGGATGGGCTCTACGAACTATATAGAGATGATCCGAGTGTGGGCATATTGCTGGAATTGATGACCGATTTTGACGAAGGCTTTCAGGAATGGCGCTATCGGCACGTCAAGCTTGTCGAGCGAACCATCGGCAATAAGAAGGGGACGGGCGGCTCGCTTGGCGTCGACTTCCTCAAGCGGTCCCTATTTCTATCGGTGTTTCCGGATTTGTGGGCAATTCGACATCGTCTTTAGTGCGGTAAGTGGAAGTGACATCTCTTTGCTGGCGTACGAATTAAATCAATTTTGTGATAGCCGAGAGCTTCGTATATGGTAGTGTCTCAATATTGACACTTGTTGTGTCTGATTTTTGAATCAGCCGGAACTCAAGTGCATTGAGTTTGTATTGCGTGGCGCTAGCCCGCATATTTCATGAGCGATTGTGAGTTTTGGGCGAACTGCAGTTCGGGTGTTGCGATTCACTGGTTGCGCTGATTCGGCGTTGTCGGCGCGCAGGCCCCCTTTCCCCTACGGTGATTTTGAGTTGTACACAAGGCTGACACGAGGGTTGACAGGTTGGTCGCGTCAGGTCGGAACGAGTTGTGGCACAAGGCGGGTAAGCAACGATCGATAGGGATAGCCGTTCGATAGATGAAGCACGACGCGACGCACACTCACGACGACGCGGGCCGCGATCTTGAAGAGCTTGAGGCGAATGGTGCTGACCTGAGCCTTAGCGAGATCCGTGCCCTTCAATCCTTCACGTCGTAGGTGCTCAATGAGTACATAAGCGGCCGACGCAAGCAACAGGCGGAACTGGTTCGCCACGAATCGGCTACAACTCGTCCGGTCGGCGTACAGGTAGAGTTGCTGCTCCTTGATTCGGTTCTCCATGTCGCCACGCTGCGTGTACAGACCGTCGTAGATCTTAGAGGGTACACGAT
>JAJDEA010000090.1 GCA_029260035.1 Phycisphaerae bacterium | reverse complement strand
CAGTCAATGCCTACACACTGCTGCGCATTAAAAACGGTGTAGTACCGCATGAACGGATGCTGAGTGGTCTCGCCGGTCTTGGGATCGTCGCGATCCACCCAGTTCCAGAACACACATGGATAGCCGCGTTGTCCTTTCTTGACGGTTCCTTTGCGTTTTTGCGCCTGATTGAAGGTGAGCCAATAGGGTGACTCAAACGCCGCGGCGGCCAGCAGGAAGGCATTCACGCCGCGATAGGGTTTGTCGGAGATGAGGTTGCGCGGCTGAAGGTGCGAGCCGGCCCACGGGCGATGCCAGGGAACGGTCCCGGCTTCCAAGAGCTTAATGATGCGATCGGTGATGATCGCGTAGACATTAACCATGCTGCATGGACGCAGGTGGTCTATTAAGATTATGAACTGATTTGGGCATGTAAATCGACCGCCTTCGCGTTACGCCTGTCGTCAGGCGACCCGGCGACTGGCAGTTTTGCGCGTACCTCCTTTCAATCGCTTTCTCGCCATGGCGAGGTAATCACGCTCGAGTTCAAAACCCAGGTAGCGCCGCCCGAGTTCCTGTGCCGCCACGGCGGTCGTGCCCGAACCCATGAACGGATCGACAACCAGATCACCCGCATTGGAACTGACTTGAACGAGAAGCTTGGTGAATTCGAGGGGTTTTTCCGTTGGGTGTTGCGTACTGCGGTGCGAGTTGGCGTAATGAAACACGTTCTTGCATTCAGCCTGAGACACGAAGTTAAACGTCTTCAATTCTGGCTTCCCCTTGGTCAGGTACATGCAGAGTTCAAACGCGCTGCGATAATTGCTCTTCGCAAAGCTGGGCAAAGGGTTCTTCTTCACCATGGCCAACTGATTGCGGTAAGTGAATCCCCGGGCTACGGCCTGGCGCACGAAGTATCCGTTTTGCTCTCTGGCCGTGAACATATAGAGCGCTCCGCCGGGTTTTAGAATGCGGTAACACTCGCTGATCACTTGCATGAGGAACACGTCGTAATCAAACGGATGGAAACAGTCCCAATGGCCCCAGGCTTTTAGTGTTGAAAGCGGCTTGCCGTTTTTCATGGTGGTGCGATCTGCGGAAGCGATGTTGTACGGCGGATCGGTTACGATCAAATCCACGGAATCATCCTCGATTCGTTTCAAACCCTCGATCGCATCCATGCGATAGATGCGATTGGGCAATAGCGGCTTGCCGGTCACAGCAACTCCTCCGCCTGATTGAGTAGCTGTTGGCAATGTTGTCCGAGTTCTGTCAGTTCGTAGCGCATGTGTTTGCATTTGCGATGTTGAAGGGGCCGAACCAATCCGCGCTCTTGAAAAAGATGGATCACGTCCCGCACGTTGCTGGCACTCATGGCAAGAGGTGGATGACGGACTCTGGCTCTCCGTTTGATGTCCGCAGGTTGAAGCGGTTCCGAAAGGGTTTTGATGATGATCGAACGATGGCTGTAGCAGACCCAGCCGTAGAGTTCCCAGTCCATTTCAGGAAGAGAGTAGGGGGGTAGCTTTATCCCTTGATCCCGGCAGAATTGGCGTTGGCACAATTTGCCTTGTTTGGTGAGCCAGTAAAGTCGGCTGCGTCTTGCTTCATCGTTGAGGCAATGAAGGAATCCTCGCTTTGCCAGGCTTAGAACTACGTTTCGGCACGCATCAAACGGCAGTCCCGTTCGGCGGGCCAGTTGTTTGGCCGTCATGGGCTGACGCAGGCTCGTGAGTATGGTGTTTCTTCTATTCTTTTTGGCTGGGGTTGTATATGCTTCGCTACGTTGCACGTGTGTTTGCAATTAGCCGACTAATCTTCCTCCTGGCGAATTTTTTTATGATCCGCCTGGCTCCAATTGGAAATGAGCAGAAGATGACCGCCTACTTAGGCTTTGAACTGGTTTGCGCAGCTAAGGCTCAACGCGTCAATACAACCACCGAAAAGCTTAAGAAGAAAGAGCGCTCCACCACGCTTGCAGGGGAGAGTGGTACGCTCTTTCCGGTTCCGCCTCTCATACTGAGGGGGGCGGATCATACTTCTACACGTCCATTCCTAGGCACTTGAAATTAATAAACTTTGTTGTGCTGCAACCACTCGCCAGTGCCAACGCGCTGGTGCCACGTTTGGGTTTCGACAATGGCTAAGTATTCGTATTCCCGCAAATCGGTGGATTGTTGTTAAAAGTACCGTCCATGAATGTGGCATGGAAGAAGAGGAGTTTAAGGCCAATAAATGCAAGGCGTGTCAGCGGGAACTACATCTCGGCGTGGATGCCATCGCCGTGGAGCACGGCGTCATTGGACCACGCGGATTCGTCGTCCTGGGCAAGAAGAGATTCTTCTGCGATGAAGGATGTTTGGCAAGTCACTTCGGAAACGGCGAGGTCGAGCAGCTGACGCGAAGGGTTCCATGACGGCAGCGACATTGCCTGCAAATACCATTGAGTGCGTAGATGTCCGCGCCGGATTGCAAAAACTTCCGGATGATTCCATAGACTGTGTTGTGACCTCGCCGCCCTATTGGGGTACGCGTGATTACGGCGTTCCCAAAAACCACTGGCCGGATGGCACACGCAGCGCGCTCGGCCTGGAAGATAATTTCCAAGCCTACGTCGAACATCTCTGCGGCATCTTCGATGAGATCATGCGCGTTCTCAAACCCACCGGAACGGTGTGGGTTAATCTCGGCGACACCTACGCCGGTGGTACTGGCAAGAATTCTCCCAGTCGATCTCGTTTTGCTTCCACGCAAAACGATAGCAGAACTGATGGTAACTCTGCCACGAAAGCGGTGCAGACCATTGACTCTCCCACAGGCTTGCGCCAATCGGTGAGGGATCGCTCACTCTGTCAGATTCCGGCACGGTTTGCCATTGCCATGACAGCGCGCGGCTGGATCCTCAGAAATGACATCGTCTGGTACAAGCCCAACCACATGCCAGCCAGCGCCAAGAACCGTTTCGCGTGCGGATGGGAACATTTATTTCTGTTT
>JAJDEA010000089.1 GCA_029260035.1 Phycisphaerae bacterium | reverse complement strand
ACCCTTCACCACGAAGTGGCCGCATGGCAACGCGAACGCAACCGAGCGACAGTCAGCGTGAACTGGCAGTTCACCACAGAAGACGCTCGAATCAAGCTGAAGAAGCTCTACCCAACAATCGAGCTGCAATGAAACACTAGGGTTATGGTGAAACGCAACCGCTTCGACGATCGGATCGGGTAGCCCCCACAACCCCAGCAGGTATGCCCCAATCTCGGCGTGCGTGTTTCCCAGAATCCGTCGCTCGGCCTCCCACAGCTCAAGTCCCTCGAGTCCAACAGCATCCAGAGCGCCGCTGTATCGCTCCGGAAGGTTGGCAGCGAGAATGAGTTTGCCCGCATCATGTAGAAGCCCCGCCGTGAGTGCGTGGTCACCAATCTGTTTCGTGCAACTCTCGGCAGTTGCGATGCGCTTGGCCAGTGCTCCAATCGTCATACTGTGATCCCAGAGCCTGTTGAGGCTGAACCTCTTGATCTTGCCGCCGTCGAACTGCGAGAAAATATGCACGGAGAGAACCAGGCCCTTGAGTGTATCGATGCCAAGGAAACTGACTGCCTGTGACGGATCGGCCAAATGACGCTGCAGCCCGAAGAAGGCCGAATTCACGAGCTGTAAGACCTTCGCGGTCATCCCCACGTCTTGCGAGACGATTCGGCCGATGCTGTTGATCGATGCCTCCGGAGATTGAAGCTCCTCGATGATCTCAGTGTATGTCCGTGGCACGCTGGGGATCGTGCTCATTTGCGACACAAGACCTCTGAGGGACTGTTCACTGAGAAGATCTCGCAGGGCGCAGGCTCGGGTGATGATTCCCATGAGCTCTGCGGGGTCACACGGTTTGGCGAGATACTGGTGCGTCGGTCCGACGGAGCGCAGGACCGTTTCTTTTTCCGAGTGCCCCGAAAGCACGATTCGGACGGTTTCAGGGTATCGCCGCATGATTTCGGTCAGAAGCTGTGCCCCGTCCATGCCGGGCATGCGCATGTCGCTAACCACTACGTCGCAAGGCTTCTCGGCCAGGATGGCCAAGGCTTCCTCCCCGCCAGGCGCGAAGACCATCTCCCATTCCTTCCGCATCGGGCGCAGCATCCGCCGTAGCCCGTCGAGCACCTTAATCTCGTCGTCCACAAACAAGATTCGTTTCATGGCGTGCATCCCATCCCTACAAGGCAAGGAGTTTCATCGCACAATTCCGCTCGGATCCTCTTCAACTCCTTGGTTGACTCTTCGAGAACTGCGTAGACTGTCGGATCGAAATGTCGGCCGACTTCATCACGGATGAGTCGCAGCGCCTCAGCATCCGAGAACGCCCGTTTGTAAGGTCGCTCGGAGCACAAGGCGTCGTAAGCGTCCGCCAGGGCGACGATGCGAGATTCCAGCGGAATCTCTTCACCTACAAGGCCATCTGGATAGCCGGTTCCGTCCCACCATTCGTGATGCGTCAGTGCAATCGACGAGGCCATCTTCAAAATGGGGCTTTGAGCGTTTCCGTTGAGGTCGGACTTGCGCGTACCGCGCCACGTGAGAAACGCGTTCATTACCTTGGAGTCTTCACGCAAAATCTCGGCCCCGATGACGCAGTGCCGCTTCATTACACTCCATTCGTCGTCGTTCAAAGGGCCGCGCTTCAGGAGAATCGAATCCGGAACGCCGATCTTCCCGATGTCGTGAAGTGGGCTGGTCAAGAACAGCATCTCCACGAATTCGCGGTCCGCTCCCAGCGCCTCAGCGAGCACGCGACAAGAGCAGCCTACCCTCACGACGTGGTTTCCGGTTTCCTCGTCACGATACTCGGCCGCCTTGCCAAGGCGCCAGATGATGTCCAGTCGCGAGTCCGCGAGCTCGGCGGTTCGCTCCTCAACCTTGCGTTCGAGAATCGCGTTCTGACCTTTGATTTCGTCCTGATAGCCCTTCAGACGGATCACGCTTCGGAGTCGCGCGATCAGATCCTGCGAATCGACCGGCTTGTTTAGCAGATCCGTGGCCCCCAGATCCAGAGCTCGCCGTTTGATGTCGCTCTCGTGCCGTCCGGTCAGGATAATGACTGGGACATCCTGGGTTCGATCGTCCGTCCGCATCTCCGCCAGAAGTGCGAAACCGTCCTTGCCAGGCATGTTCACGTCTGACACCACGGCGTCAAAGTCGGCCGCGCGCATCCGATCCAGCGCCGCTTCCGCGCTGTCGGCGAAGCTCAGCCTCCATCGGTCTCGCTCACCGCACAGCATACGCCGCAGCCCATCCAGGACGTTGGGCTCATCGTCAATGAAGAGAATGCGCCTCTTCATGTCGCGGGGCCTCCTTTCCGGTATCCGTATCCGGAGCGATGGGCAGCCGAATGATGAAGGTTGTCCCTTTGCCCATTTCGGTCTCCAGCGCGATGGTCCCGCCGTGCTTTTCGGTCACCACAGCATGGGCGATGGCCAGGCCCTGGCCGGTTCCCTTTCCAACCTCCTTGGTTGTAAAGAAGTGGTCGAAGATCTTCGAGCGGTGCTCTTCGGAAATGCCCGTCCCGGTGTCGCCAATGCAAATCTCGACCCAATCCCCGTCCTCACGCGTCGTGATTGTTATAGTCCCCTTCTTGCCCGTGCTTCTGCCCACCACGTCTGCGATAGCGTGTGCTGCATTGACGACGAGGTTCAGTATGACTTGGTTGAACTCACCCACGAAGCAAGGTACGAGCGGCAGTGCGGGATCGAAATCCGTAATCATCTCAGCCACATACTTCCACTCGTTGCGGGCCACCGTGATGGTGCTCTCGATGGTCCTGTTCAGGTCGGCTGCTTCCATTCCCTCCGCACCGGGATGGGAAAAGTCTTTCATGGCCCGCACGATTGTCGCTACTCGTTCCACGCCATCGAGTGACTGTTCGATTGCTTTGGGAATCTCCTTTCGCAGATACTCGATATCAAGTTGATCCAGCGACGCCTTGATCTCGGCGGAGCGTTCATGCCAGCTGCGTGGGCGCTTCTCCGGATCCAGCAACTCGGCACACTTATCCGCGATTGCAATGAGATCTGTCATGCTGTCGGCAAGAAACCTGGTGTTGTCGCCTACATATTGTGTGGGCGTGTTGATCTCATGGGCGATTCCGGCGGCAAGCTGCCCAATCGATTCAAGTTTTTGAGCCTGGGCCAGCTGACCCTCTAGTTGCTTTCGCTCGGTTCTGTCGGTTATGACGAGGAGGACTTCTCCGCCTTCGGAGGTATTGGTATTCAACGGGCTTGCCGTCAACCCCAAGAACCCAGGTCTCCCATCAGGCCGTTCATAGCGAGCATCGTGGGCCGATGACTCGTACGGCATTCCGAGATGACCTCGGATATGTTGGCAGCATTCCATTCTACGCGACACTCAGAGAGGGGGCTTTCCAAGACATCTTCGCGTCCGATGCCCAACACCTGCTCCGCCGCGTTGTTCCAGAGCATGACCCGATCTTGGTCGTCGATGCCGATCAGGACCATATTGATGGATGCAAGGAGTTGCTCCGTTTGATCATGCGCACTCCGCAGTGCCTCTTCTGCCCACTTGCGCTCGGCGATTTCGGCTTCCAGCGCCGCCATCGAACGGTCGAGCGGAACGACGATCTTCGTGCGGACGAACACCACAACAGCCAAGAACAGGATGGCGCTGAGGACGCTGGCGCAGATCATGTACGCGGAAACCCGGCGGAGCCTTGCTTCACTCTGCTTCTGTATCAGCAGTACTACATGCTCCATCTCGACGATGGCCTTGATTGAATGCCGGTTGATGGCACGAACATACTCGTTCTTCGCCAATAACACATCATCCGAACGCATCGCTTGGATTGCGGCTTTACGCAGGTTTTTCCACTCGGTCTTGACGTGCTCCAGGTGCCCAACAACGTCAGCGCCTTGCACCGGGGGAATCCAGATTCGCCCATCCTCGCCCCCATCGACTTCTCCGCCCGCACACAGCGCTGCGAGAACTTCCTCTTTGCGTGCAGCGGTCTTGGAAGCGGCTTCCTTCATCTCCACGGCCAGATCCAAGTCGGCCACCGCTAGGCCAAAGAGAACCTGGTTTATCTCACACGTATACTTCTGGATGAGCATCCGCTGGCGACCCGCGAGGTTCGTGACGACGCTGTCGTACTCCTTGGCGGACACCGCGAACGAGACGGCGAGGTAGGTGCCGCCCGACAAAGCGAGGAACAGGAAGAGCAGCGAGGAGAAACGAAGCGTCAGGTTCTGCTTGAGGTCTCTGGGTATCTGGTTGTTCGCGGGCGAGGCGGTCACCTTACTTGAACTCCGTGAATCCGGCCTCCTCAGCCATCTTTTTCATTTGCCTGATGTCGTCGTAGTTCCTGTCAATCACAACCTCGGACCGAGCGATCAGCGCCTCGTCGAGAATTCTCCTACCCACCGAGTCGTCTTTCATGCCAATGAGAGCGTCTCGAACCCTCTTCCGCACAGCGGCTGGCAGTTTCGCCGAATCGACATTCAGGGTGTACTTCAGGCCTATGGCGACGTCATTCCAGCCATCCCCTGCGGGCGCGATTCCTGCGTCAACCCAGCTATAGCCGTCCTTGGTGCCAATGAGGGCCAGTCTTTCACTTAGTGCAACCGTGAAGCCCACACCTGCGACGTGTAGTTGCCCTCCACGCAATACGGATTTCTTAGGAATCGCGTGGTACATATACAGTATTCGACGAGTGTTTCGGATAAATGGTTCCTCGAAAAGTACCGGCATACTGACTGGAGATACAAAATCTCTGTATCCTTTGAGTCCTTCCGATAACAACAACGACGATCGCGCCTTCGATGCGATGCATTTTGATCCGGCTTGCGACGAAACAGAGTTGGGCTCGAGCCAAGAGGCAAAGACTGTGCCGTGCCTCGGCAGAGCCGCGTTTGCCACATAGCTCTTGGTTGTTGCTTGGGCGCGTGACGCCACCATCATGGCAATAGTCATGAAGAATGCATCACAATACAATCTGCGACGTCTGATCCTACTTCGGTTCATTTTCGGTTTCCACCGGTGTGTGCGGTTAAGCGCTGCTCGCTGCATCCAGCGACTCGACTCGCACTTTAAGGGTTCTGGGTGATTGTCGTCCGTATTGCATCGTCACCTTGAGTCACTCGAGGTGCACGGATTGAAACACTGTCCCTGATCTGCTCGCTGCGGGAACCCATAAGGGAAAGCACTTACTTTTTGCGCAAACCCTACAGAGCGCACCGGGCAAGACCAGATCGCTCTGTTTTCGGCCTCACAGAAGGCGTTCGACTGTTTGAGTGCCAAACATGAGGCGCCGAAGCCAACTCGATCTTAGCGTCACGCGGGATGGTCTAAGGGAAACTCACTACGGCGTTGTCTTTGGCGCCATCCGGGAGATAAGGTTTCATCGCAAGAATTGTCGATTTGACCTATCTATGGCCTGCGAGACTGTAATATAGGTGTATCGCGAGACATGTGTTTCCGCCTATTGATGGTTGGCTAGCAGGACGCTGCAAAAGGCGTTTGACTTGACGGGTGTGGTATGATGCGTGCTTTGGCAAGGAGGCCTAGACATGCGTGGTAAGACCGATCCTCAGGGTTCGTTATTTTTTTCGATTAATATGGAAGAGCGGATACGTCCGGATCATTCGCTGCGAGCCATCAAGCACGCTGTCGAGGCGGTTTTGGGCGACTTGACGTCACTGCTGGAAGGTTCGTATAGCAAAATTGGTCGTCCCAGCGTTCCGCCCGAACGTCTGCTGAAGGCGTCGCTACAACAATGCCTCTACTCCGTCCGTAGCGAGCGGCAATTAGTGGAAAGGCTCGATACTGATTTGCTATTCCGTTGGTTTTGCGACATGGACCCCGCCGAGCCGGTCTTTGACGCCACCGCATTCACACATAACCGCGAGCGTTTACAAGCCAATGGGATCGTTGCGGCGTTCTTCGAGAAAGTCGTTACCCGCGGGATCAACGCAGGGCTGACCAGTGACGAACATTTCAGTGTCGATGGTACACTTATTGAGAGTTACGCCTCGATCAAGAGCTTCAAACCCAAAGATGATAATCAAGACAACGCCGGTGGCGATTCCAATGGCTTCAAGCCGCGCAACGCCGAAGTAAACTTCCACGGTCAAAAACGCTCCAATGCCACGCATCGTAGCACGATCGATGGTGAAGCGCGTCTGTATCGCAAAGGCGATGGACAGCCGGCCAAGCTGTGTCACATGGGTCATGCGATCACCGAGAACCGCAACGGTCTGATTATGGCAGTAACGGTTACCGAGGCCAATGGCCGTGCGGAACCGGCTGCAGCGGTTGCCTTACTCGACGAACTTCGTGAAAGGCATCGTGTTCGCGCAAAGACCGTCGGCGAAGACCGGGGGTATGACAGTGGTCCGCACTTGCTCGAGTTGGAGCGGCGTGGCATCACGCCGCACGTTGCGATGCTCAATAAAACACGCGATCCGGAAACAGTGAGGCCTTGCCAATGGGAGCCCTTTGCGGCGCGGGTTCGCATGCGACAGCGTCAGAAAACTCCTGAGTACGCGATCAGCCCTGGCAGGCATTCCACATCAAAAACGGTCACAAGGGTCCGATCGTATGGAAGGCCAAAGTATCACGGTTTCGCCTGAATGTGCGGCCCGAAGGCGCAGGCCGAAGTTTCACTTTGCCATCGGCGCCGATG
>JAJDEA010000088.1 GCA_029260035.1 Phycisphaerae bacterium | reverse complement strand
GGTAGCGCCTATGCCCGGTGAAGCCAATCGCTATATCGCCATCGAAGAGGAAGATTCAGCGACTGGGGAGAAAGTGGCCCGACTTCGTCACACACTCCCGCGAAGAGAAATACCGAGTAGCGCAAGTTGATTCTTGATCTCATACAACGATGTCGCACCGAAATTTTTCGTCGCCATCAATTCAGCCTCACTGCGCATCACCAGTTCGCCGATCGATTGCACACCCAACATTTGGATGCATTTTCGCGAGCGAACCGAAAGTTCGAGTTCTGACACGGGTTTGTTGAGATGCGATGGGTCACCGGCCATCTGCATTGGCATCGGCATAGGAGTTGGAGCGTCAGGAGTGACGCTAGACTGGCCGAGTGACAAGCCCTTATGCTTCAGCATCGCTTTGATTTCGTTAAGTGAAGTTTCGCCAAAATTCTTATAAGACAGCAATTCCGCCTCTGTAACCTTCAGCAGGTCGCCGAGGGAGGCAATGTTCATTTGTCGCAAGCAGTTCCTGCTTCGCACGCTCAGTTCGAAGTCGGCGACAGATTGATCGAGCGCGGCGCTGGTATGCTGCGCATCTCTTCGCCTTTTCTCGTCGATCACCATGTCAAACGAGCTTTCCACGGATTTGAGCAACTGCCGGGTCGAATAATGGTTGGGATACTCCTCCAGAATACTTTTTAGGTAGGCTTCTGCTTCCTTCAACATGCCTCGATCTTCGCATAACAAAGCGAGGTTGGTCAGCGCACTGACGTGTGCAGGCTCATTTTCAATACATTTCTTGTACAGGTCCATAGCCGTATCTTCATCGCCCGCCTGGTCTGCCAAAAGGGCGGCATGAAACATACACTCGGTATGATTGGCGTCGGATTCCAATACCTTTTCGTATACTCCGATTGCATCTTCCCTTGCAAAGCAAGCCTCTTCCAATCGGCCACGAAGAAACATCGCGTTCGCCTGGGTGCTTTCGCTTTCAGGCAATGCGTCGAGCGCCGTCCGCGCGCTGTCCAATTGTCTTGATCCTATTTTTTCCGCGATGGACTCGAGCGTCATCATCATACTCTCTTTCTCAATTCTGAATTCCCACCTGCCTATCGCCTGTGATAGCCGGTTGGCTCTTCGACTTCCGCGCCCCGCACAAGTGAACTTAAGTCGGAAGGGGCTTTTCGATCTAATCGAACCGCGAATCCTAGCTTGAATCTAAAATGCTGGCAATAGCTAGTGCGCCGCGGTGGAATGTGCTTGTTTCGGTTTTTTTCGGATGTTGTAGTACGCCCAATGCTGAACCACCGCGGCAACCACAAACCCGATCATAGCTGCCGTCTTGACTTGGCCAGCTACCGACGGACTCCCGACGAGTTGGCCGACTACCATAAGCCAAAGAATCAGATTGATTTCAATCGCTAGAAACATCATCTTCACGATAATTGCTCCAGGTATCAAAGCAGTAGCCGTTCAATCTGCTACACAGCCATGGCCACGCAAGCGTGGACCATGCCACCCCCTTTTCATTCATGTTATTACATATACCACAATGCTCTAGGTCGAATTTCCCAGCGAGCGCAGATACCGAAAATCGAAAATGCCTGCGTCATGGCCATCTGACCAAAAAAACTGGATCGCATAGTTACCCACCAGTTTCGCATTGATAACTCGCGTCTCAACCGGATTGAAAGACAGAATTGTCAGCGGGTTTTTCTGCTCGGATTCTCGCTGCGTCCGGCATGTCGCGCATGGACATTGACGACGGAGTTTCACCAGCGAATACTCATCTTCCCTACCATCTTTCCATTTGATGGACAGATGTTGATCCGCGATTTTGATATTGAGATCCTCGGGTGTCGTACAGTCGTCGTAAGCATTTCGTGAATAGGCGTTGTCGTCGGGCATCGGCTGTAATCTCAACTACTGTTGTTGTCTTGGCGCAGGGAAATTCGGACTTTTGCCTTTCAGCACACGAACCACATCGTCGATCACCGCATTCATCCCCTGCTGGGCACACCGGGTTCGAGCGCCAACGTGAGGCGTAAACAGAGTATTCGGCGCCTCAAGCAATGGATGACCTTTCGGCAATGGCTCCGGGTCAAAAACATCCAACGCCGCCCCGCCAAATGTGCCATCGTTAAGACATTTCGCTAGCGCTTCACTATCAACGACCTGCCCTCGCGATGTATTGATTAAGTAAGCGCCGCGTTTCATTTTACTCAAACTATCGCTCTGAATAAGATGCCTGGTATCTTCCGTCAACGGAACGTGCAGACTCAACACATCGGCCCGCTGATACAACTCCTCTTTGCTCACCGACTCAGCCGACATGTCCAGCCAACCAGGCTCGACAATATCGTTATACAATACGTTCATGCCGAATCCGTTTCGACAGCGTCGCCCCATCGCCCTTCCGATTCTTCCCATCCCGATGATTCCAAGAGTTAGCTCGCGCAACTCAGCAGCGGGCGTCACTTTTCGACCCGATTGAAACTCACCAGCTCGAACGAATCGGTCGCCGGCTCCGATTCCTCGAATCAAGCCAATCATCAACCCAATCGCCAAATCAGCGACAGCGTTCGTACCAGCTTCCGGTGCGTAGACGACAGCTATCCCGCGATCCTGTGCCGATTCGATGTCAATGTTTTCCAGCCCAACCCCGCCTCGCCCAATAACCTTCAGCTTGTCCGCTTTTTCGATCACTTTGCTCGTCACTTCGGAATAGGTCCGAACCAACAGCGCATCGCACGCCGGCACCGCCTCGATCAGCGACGCCTCGTCGCATGATGTCAGTTGCACCACGTCGCCCAATTCCTTGAGCGGCTCAACAGCTTGCGGATCAAATGCTTCCGCAAGAACGATTTTGAATTGAGGTGGGGTCATCGCGGGTGTGATCTTCTCGGCCTACCGCGTTTCGGTCAACCTGAGGAATCCGGTACAGCCGAACAAGGGTGTGCGATTGAATTGGTAGCCTAGGTATCAATGGGCGGGTTGAGCCCACAGTATGGCCAGCAGGAAAGCCGTGAACATCAGCGCGACCCACCATAGACGGTGATAGTTGCTCGCGGCGGAATGTCTGGGATCCAGTACGCGTGGCATCGAGGCACCTTCCTAATAAGTATACATCATTAGACGCCGGGTCGCGGCGAGATACCAACAAAATTTGCAGGACCTGGCTGAAACTGGCATATGAGGGCATACGCTCTATGATTCGAATCATGCCCGAAGAAGCAACTGAAGCCTATCTCGAACTTGCGAAACGCCTTGCACTCGGGGCACGAGAAATAGCGCATTCGAACCGCGGCAGGCAATCCCCAAGCTACAAAGCGGATACCAGCGTCGTCACCGAAACGGACCACGCGATCCAACAGTCGATCGTCCAGGCAATACGAGAATGCTACCCAGATCACGCGATTATCGCGGAGGAGGAGCAGGGTGAAGCGCAACATGGCGCGGACCCCGCTACAGCCAGGTTTTGCTGGGTCATCGACCCGCTGGACGGCACGCGGAACTTCGTGGCCGGTTTCCCGTGCTTTGCTACGTCCATTGCTTTGCTCGACACCGGAACGCCAATCGTGGGCGTAATTGCAGATCACAATGTTGGCGATGTTTACGAAGCTTCGGCTAACTGTGGCGCGAGACGTAATGGCGAATCGCTTCACGTTGTGGAACCAGCTGCGGGCCGAGATTATCTCATCGGATGCCCCTCAACCAAAGACAGCCTTACCGTTCGTGTTGTATGCGAGTGGGCGTCAACGAAGGGAATCGTCCTGCGGAACACGGGATCAACCGCCTTACACCTGGCACTTGTTGCATCTGGAGCATTGAAAGGAGCTTTTGCAAAACGATGCAAGATTTGGGATGTCGCAGCGGGGTATCTGCTTATTCGGGAAGCGGGAAGCCTAATCACCAACCTGGCTGGTGATTCTCTGACTCCTTTCGTTATGGACGCGGATCCATCAAGCGATGTGCCCTTCCTGGCTGGAACGCCCGCCATTCACGCAAAGCTTCAAAGAACAACGTCGGCTATCCAATGAAGGCGGCACGACACTGCTCGATGATACGGCGTCGTGCTTCATGGTATATGTATTGCTGAATCAAGGCGGATAGCATGGTCCACGTTTGCGTAGCCATAGCGCGTGTGCCACTGCTCTTGAGCAGTGCCAACAACCGTCTTGGACTCCCCCACTGCTCAAGAGCAGTGGCACACAACATGACGTTTCACGCAGATCGAAAACGCCGCACTATTTGTTGCCAAGGGTTGCCGTGTCATCCGAGATGATTTGCTGAACCGCTGTCTTGCGAAACGTCATCTTCGTGTTGGTTGATTCATCCACTTTCAAGACCACTTCTTCATCTTTGATGGACATGATCGTTCCGACGACGCCGCCGATAGTCAAGACGCGATCGTTCTTGCTCATGCTCGCGTGCATATTATCGCGATCCCGCTTTTCGCGCTTTTTCTGACTTCGCGACGTCAGCAGGATAAACACGACCATCCCAGCCATCAGCGCAAAAGGTAAGAAAGAACCAGCCGTGGGATTAGCTCCACCGCCCGGGGCTGCCTGAGCCAGGATAGACATCATCATGTGCATAAGTTTTCCTTGTTCTCGTCGGGAACCATTTGAGCGATTGGAAACTCCGTGACGATCGAATCCAGATCGTCCGCGATAATCAACTCGCGTATCCGGGCCATGAACCGCTGATAAAACCTCAAGTTATGGATCGACGTCAGCGTCGGTCCGAGCATCTCGCCCACATTGAACAGGTGCCGAATATACGCACGCGAGAACCCTCGGCAAGCCTCGCAGTCACAATCTTCTTCAAAAGGTCTGTCGTCGAGCCGATATTGCTCGTTTCGCATTTTTAAAGGCCCTGCCGCGGTAAATGCGTTGCTGTTGCGCCCGTTTCGCGTGGGCAGCACGCAGTCGAACATATCGACCCCCGCCCGAACCGCAGCCAGAATGTCGCGAGGCATGCCTACCCCCATAAGATACCGCGGTTTATCCACGGGCAGCACCTTCGCGATGGGTCCAAGCACCGAAGCCATCTGCTCATGCGTCTCCCCCACCGAGAGGCCACCGATTGCATAGCCATCGAAGCCGATGTCGATCAACTCCCGTGCGCAATGCTCTCTGAGTTCGACGTCAAGCCCCCCCTGCACGATACCAAACAGCGCCTGTTCGGGTCTGTTGTGGGCGTCTTTACATTCACCGGCCCATTTGACCGAACGATTCACGGCTCGCTCCAGCGTTTCGCGGTCGCAAGGCAACGGCGGACATTCATCAAAAGCCATGATAACATCCGCACCGAGCTTGTTTTGGACTTCCGTTGCGATTCTTGCATTGAGCGTAAGGTGCGCGCCATCGATGTGCGACTGAAATTCGACGCCGTCATCGGTGATTTTGTTGATTCCTGCCAGCGAAAAGACCTGATACCCGCCACTGTCCGTCAGGATCGGCCCGTCCCAGTTCATAAATCGATGCAACCCGCCAAGGGCCGCGACAACATCCGCCGTCGGTCGAAGCTGAAGATGGTAGGTGTTCCCAAGGATCATCGTTGCGCCTGTTTCGCGCAGCTGTGCGGGCGTCACACCCTTGACAGATCCAGCCGTGCCCACCGGCATGAAAACCGGCGTCTCAACGCTGCCATGAGGAGTTGAGATGATTCCGCTTCGGGCGCTGCCGCAACGATTTGTCACCTTGTAGGAAAACATTCTTTATCAATCTGATTTGGAGCTGCGCTGCTTCAAGACACTCTCTCAGGATAACCTGGATTAGACCGACACACGATTTTGCGCCAATAGAATGGCACTACACATCGATATATCAGTAACACGCGAAGACCTGCCGTGTGCCACTGCTCTTGAGCAGTGCCCAGGACGGCCTTGATCAAGTTTCTGCACTGCTCAAGAGCAGTGGCACCCCAGAAAATTCCGGCGTGAAGATGCACTATGCAGCACCGGCGTGCGCTTCGGCGAGAGATGGGCGGGCAGCGATATGGACCTGACAGTCGCAATAAGCGCCGTGTCGAATAAATGCCAAACGCGCGTCGCGTATCTGCTCCGGCGTGTATTTCTTGGTTTGCAAAACCGCCAGCGTTTCCTGAAACACGCCGCGACACTTCGATTCGGGCGACGGCCCCACAGCTTTACTTAGACCATCAAAGAAACCACACTGAACCAGCCCTGCGTAGATTTCACCTTCCTGGTCAGCCATGTCCTCACTTCGCGGATGCTTGAGGAAAGAATCGACCGATTCCTCTGGCGCAAGTTCGAGCCAGACAAAGCCCTTAAGCTTCTTTTCACGCACCGATTCCGGAATCACAGTCGCCAAACGATGGTATCGCTCTTCGGGCAACAAATCGGCAAAGCCAGCCCAGCGAAACGTGACACAAGGCCTATTCCACCGCTCGCTCAGACCGACCTCAACCATCATGCCCGGGAATTTCGGCTCTACGGTCGCCAACAACTCAGCTTCTAATTCTCTGTCTTTTTTCTTGCCCGCCATAAATTGCAATGTTCTCGGCTATGTCGATTCTGTCAAGATTGAACTGGGGACAATTGCCGCGGATTCGGCTGGTAGCCTTGTTTCATTAGCGTGTGCTTAGATCGCAGGCGAAATAGGGGAATGTAACCGGGCGAAAAAGGCACACTGTGAATGGCTGAATCCCGCGCCAAAATCGCGCACGACGCTCAATCTTCAAGGTGCTTGCTAGAGGACTACAGCTGTAACCCGGATTGTACGGACTTTGTCATTTCTTCGAGATGGTCCAGGCACAGCTGCGACCACGTTTCCAACGTTTCTCGGGCATCCTGCAACTCAGCAGAACTCATAAATGTCATCTGCGTTATCATCTGTTCCCGCTTGCTGACATTCGCACTCTTCAAAGTCCAAAGATGGACGATTCCCAGATGTACCTGTCCGACCTCGGTCGAATCATCGTTAATGAGCGCGACGACGCGGTCCTCCTGCTCTGCTTCGACAGAAACTTCCTCATCCACTTCACGCTTGACAGCGGCGAGGTAGGTATTTCGAAAACCAGCGTCGAACAAGGGCATCTCACGATCGACGGGGTTGATATGACCTCCGATGCCGATGGACCGACGTCCGACAAGCCGGGTTTCACCAGCCCGCGTCCCTCTGACATAACTGAGGCACTTTCCATCATGCATCATAATGACATACGGAATGAGCTGCTTGAATGACGGGTCTGATTCGGCTTCCGATCGAGGCATAAAGCGGGGCACATCCCGAGCGAAAAATTCATCAAGATAAGGCTCAACATCAAAGATAAGCCCCTGAAACATCCCTACCCGTTCAAGGACATTCCGCTCGACAACCAACACCTGTTCTTCCTGAGCCATGGGGTTTATTCCCTTTTCCTGACTGCGCTATTACGCTGTTTTCTCCGGCACCAGTTATCACGGTAGTCATTTATCGCTCGTGATTCAAGGGCATAGCCTTGATGGCTCACGATCTGATTCAGCAGCGAGCCTTGTTTCATACAGCTGCCATTTCGGCTGCTCAGGCTGTACAATAACATCGTTGCGAATGCGGTTGGAGGGTGCCTTTCATGCCTGATTCTTTCGAGCGGACTGAAGAACCAAAGGTCACGTTGCACAAAATCTGGACGCCCGACTTAACGCGAAGCATGGGCTCACTCACGATCCTTGGGGTCGGCCTTCTATTGTCTTGGGTCTTGGCGTATGCACTGATCGCGGCCGTTACCTTCGTGGTTTTCGACCCCCAAGACGATCCAAGCGGAGAAACTTACATCATTATGATGGCGGCGGCGCTGGCAGGGCCGATTTGCTGGGTGCCATTTTTCAATCGCGTTCGTATCAGATGGTTGCTTGAACCCGGACAGCAGGGTCCGCACATTACATGCAACGACAGCGCATTCGATTTCTTAGCCGAGAGCAAACTGGCACAACTCTTGAGAACCCCATACCCAAATGCCAAGGAAATAGCGAAAACCGTTGCCATGTTTCAGCCCAACGTCTTGGTCGCCGCAAACGGAACGAACATTGATGATTTGAAGTCAGAGTACGCAGAGCAGCTGCACTTCGAGCCTCTGGCCATTAAGAAGGACAGCCAGTTGACGATTAACCTGGTCGAGGATGCTTATCAACTTCGAGGATTGGAAATTGAGGACGACGAATCTGACCTCCGCCGCTACCGTGTTGGTAATGCGACTCTGGTTTGTGTAGCACTCTGTATTCTCTTTGTCGCTGCTGCCTATTCGTTCGTATCGCTTATCGGCGAAATACTAATCTTTGCCTTCCCGGTCTTGTTGTTGATACTTCTCGGAATCTTCCGCACGATTGCCGACACCGCATGGTGGGTCGTGCCGGGCGGGTTGATTTTTCGTACGCATCGAAGCTGGCGAAAGCACAGCTCTGTCGGTGTCCTGGCACCACGAACTTCACCGCTGTTTCTTGACATTCGCGAGAATTACGGAATAGGCATATCAAATGGCAAACCCGTGAGGTTTACGTTTGACAAGTGGGCGGGCCATTTGATCGTCGCAGCCTGGCTCAGCCTTGTGCCAGCGCCCACAATTGACGAGGCCCTTTCATTCGCCGGCCCAGACGCCAAGGCCACGGAAGAATAATATGTGCCGTTTGTTGCCATAATCATGGCTCTCCAGCCGGAGAGCCGCCTGATGCTCGACTCTGCGCAACTATCCTACGGCTCGCACGCGGGAACAAGAATCGGATCTTTGAGATCAATAAGGTCGTTCGGAAAAGTGATATCCACGACCGTGTCCTCGTTCAGGTCGATCATAATCCGCTGCTCGCAGTCGTCACGAGTAACGGTAATCTCCAGTTGATCGGGGGCAGGGAAAAAATCCGGCGGAAATGACGGTGGTGGAAAAGCAATGCAAACACTAAGAACTCTGTTAGAGAAAATAAAGGCTTCGAAGAGTCCGTTTTCGTCCGGCGGATTTTCCGATTGGTTGCGTGTGCTTCCTCTTCCCGTCTCGCTACCATCGGTAAAACTTTGAATGCTTAGTTCACTTCCTGTCAAAGGTTGAGATGTTTCTGCGTCCAGCACGATCCCGCTCAGATTGAAGGATTGCAAAAACTCGCCGCAAACGCCGCATCCCGCCTGAGCTAAAGTGAGTACGCAACCCATCATGATGAGCCAACCATGCAAACGGCGGCCCGGCTGATATCTCGAAAGTACTTTCTCATGCACGATCAACTCTCCTCGTCTTTCAATAGTGTCATTCTTACGGCTCGCACGCTGGCACAAGAATCGGGTCTTTGAGATCGATCAGGTCATCCGGAAAAGTGATATCCACGACCGTGTCCTCGTTCAGGTCGATCATAATCAGTTGCGCGCATTCCGCTCGACGAACCGTAACCTGAACTTGATCGGGAAACGACAAATCTTCCGCAGGGTTCGGTTCGGGGTTCAGTGTGCCGCAAGCCCCTCGAAAACCAGATGTAAAAGCCAAAGCAAACAAACCATTCTCATCTGTAGTTGGCACCACAGGGCTCTTCTGGAATGAAGTGGCATTGCCTTTGCCGAATCCGACCTCCTCACCTTCGAAAAAATTTCGTACGCCGACGATAGTTTCTCGTAACGGTTCCATGGTATCGGCATCGACGAGCGTGCCTCGGACACTCACATAATCATCAAATGGACCACGCACCAGACAATCAGTGCATCCACCAACCGGTAGGCAACAAAGGGCGGCGGATACAGCGATCAATCCGAAGTGCAGTCTGCACGCTCGACCAATCAATTCTTGTTTTTTCCGATTCAAATACATGGGACGACTCCTAATCGTTAGGGTTGAGCGCCGGATGGCAGCGAACAACATTCATCTATACACCAAACCCTAACGAAGATTGGCTTACGGCTCGCACGCCGGCACAAGAATCGGGTCTTTGAGTTCAATGAGGTCGTTCGGAAAAGTGATATCCACCACCGTATCCTCACTAATGCCTATCGTAATCATCTGCTCGCAGTTGTCGCGAGTAACGGTAATCTCCAGTTGATCGGGCGGAAGTAATGTTGGCGGGCTCGGGCGCTGCAGGCAGGATGAGGTCGTTTCGTCGGAAGTTATCCGTAACTCAAATTGGCCATTCACGTCAGGCGGTTGTTCGCCGAAAGCGGTAAGTGTACTCCCAAACCCGGTTTGCTCGCCGTCCGTAAGCGTTTTCGTACTCACAACGGCAGTGCCGATTCCCTGACCTGTATCGGCATCAACGATCCTCCCGCGAAACGTCTTCTCATCCACAAAAATCCCGCACGGAAAACATCCGGCAACCATCAGGAGAATGAACACACAGAAAAGAGAATGCAAGCAAAATCGCGAGCGTCGCAACACATCGAACACCAATTTGTTTTCTCTCACGAATGCGACCTCCTAAAAAGCAACCGAGTTAAAGCAGCGAACGCCTCGGCAAGGCTATGGAAATAGAAAACATTCTTGCGGGAATTGATTGTTGAATTCTTCTTCAAACCAGTTTCCGACGGAACAGGATTTCGGCAGCACCTCGACCGATGGACACTGTGTTCCAGCCGGGATATCCATCGCCCCGCAGCCGTGTGACATCTCATGAAATAGCGTGTTTACACAACGACACGCATTAAGTGAGTCATTACAGTACCATATGTCAGTTCCGGCTAGGCTACACCCCAACGCTGGGACTGTGCAGGGGCCGCATGTATCTTGGTCTTCGCAGATTACCCTGACTCGTGAGAAGCTCGATCCACCGCACCCACATCGACCTTTCATGCATTGTTTGAACGCGTCTGTTACGTTTGGAATATCATCAATAAGCAAACACGCATCGCTCCATTTATCTGCACAAGGAATGTTCACGTCGTCACAACTTGGGTCTTCGTTAATCGGCCCGACACACTCGCCCGGCTCCGGAGGCGTATAGGGGATGAACAGATCGAGAATGTAGTTCAAGGCCAAGGCCAGCGCGTTGCCGATGAATGTGAAAATCGTATCCAGCCCTGGAATGGGTATGCCTGCGGTGCCGACCCGTTGACTGGTATCCGCGTGGAACATCATAACGACCGCCTGATCAAAGCCGGGATCGGCGTTCGGATCGCTGATCGCGCCGTCCCGAAAAGAGTAGGTCCAGCCGCCGTTAAGTGTTGTGACGTTGCCTGTCACCAAATCGGCCACGGCCAATGTTCCAGCTATGCGGATTGTGACCCCGCCGTACAGCCTGGTAATGCTGAGCTGCAACGTGCGCGTCATGTTCCCCTCGGTGAGTTCGATCATCATGTCCGCCGACCCTGCACCGGCGTCCGCCAGAACATCGGCTGTTCCGCTGGCTATCAGTCCTGTGTTGTCGGTCAGTGTAAGAGGCAGTGCGGCTTGAAACGAAGCGGCATCGATTTGCGTCGGGGTACCGACTTCAAGCCTCGTAGCTAACCCACTTAGCGTCTGCGAGTAGGTATTGCTCATTATTGACACAAGACGAATGAGCGATTCCAAGGGCGTAGCGCCACCTCCACCACCCTGATCTTCGGGCAGCGTAACGTTCACGCACGATTCATCGAACATGTCACCGTCCTGACATGCTATCGCTGTGTTGGTAGGACTCGCATCAACCTCTGGCGGTGCGCCTTGTGCCAAATTGCCTGACATAGCCAGGAAGAGAGCGGGCCAAATGAATTGGCAGCCGACCCCTCTCCGAGCACAGCAGAAATTACCCGGAATCTTCTGCGCTATCTGGTTGAATTGATGACGGACTACGGCTGGCTGCTCCACGATTGCGATCGGCATGACTACCCCATTTGAACCATGGCCAAACGAACGGTATTGGTGAATGATCCAGTACTGAGTCGCTGTCTATGTCGTGTCAATAGGGTGAATTACCCAATTTCGTGCAACGGTGCATGCACACAAAGACTGCGTAAACCGCTCTGAAGCAGGTGAGTCACACGGACGCCTCCGCCCATTGATAATACACGGCACGCATCACTCGATCTCAGTCAAGAAACGTTTAGCGTGAGCATTCGTAGGATCAACTGTCAGTACCTTCTCAAACATTTTTCGGGCAGCCTCTTGGTTTCCGTCATTTTCCTGCACGAATCGTCCAAGCGCAAGATATCCCAGCGGAGAACGCGGATAGGCTTTCGTAATGTAAGTGAATACATCGCGCGCGTCTTCGTCGCGACCAAGACGTAAGAGCATGTTGCCCGTTTGAAGACACCGCATGGCTCTTGGCAGTGCGCGCCGCGAATCACTTTTTCGAACTTCCTCGTAAAACTTGAGTCCTGCCTCCGGGCCGCTGTCAACGATTTTGCGAAACAGTTGTTCGTCTATGCGTTTCCTTGGCGGAGACGCTTCACCACCGTTGAGTATTGACGAAACGCCATTCAATAGTGCATCGCGGGGAAGAAAATTCTGATTTGACAACAGTCCAAAAACAAACTGGTCTTCTGGCAGTCGCATAAAATGAGCCGAAAACCCGGAAGTATCGCCATTATGAAACATGGCGTACAAAGGCGAACCGTCATCCTTCTGGCCGGTTTTCAGTAAGCGCCAACCATACCCCCAAGGCCCGCTGTGCGGAGTTCGCATGAGCGCCTGGGTCTCAGCCGAAATCAAACGGTTCTCACGCAAAGCGCTATCAAAGCGAAGCAGATCGCCTACCGTTGTGTAAATCCCGCTAGCACCCATGTTGTTACCATACTCGATGAACTCGGAACGAACCGGCTGACCGACACAGAGATCGTATCCAGAGGCGCGTTTTTCGATCACCCGCGCGTTATTACCAAATCCGGTGGCGTTCATTTTCGCAGGCCCAAACACCAACGTCTGCAATGCATTAGCAAACGCCTGCCCTGAGACTTTCTCTACAATTAGCGCGAGAAGCGTATATTCGGCGTTGCTGTAGGATGTCTTGCTACCGGGATCAAAAACGAGCGGGCCATTGTTAATCGCTTCGAGTATTTCCGCAGATTCATGCGCTTTCTTGTATTCATCAGCGTGTTCAAATGTCTCACGTTTTACACCGGAAGAATGGCTAAGCAGATGGTGAAGTGTCACCTTCGAGCCAAGCCCAGGGCGCAGTCCGGGAAGATATTCGCCGATTGGTTTGTCCAAATCGACCTTACCCTGCTCCACAAGCACCATTGCTGCGTGAGCCGTGAATACCTTTGACAATGACGCGACGGAAATTCGCGTTTCAAGGTCATTGGGTATGTTCCACTCACGATTCGCTAGACCGTACCCCTTTTGAAGGTATACATTTCCGTTTGCAGCTACGAGAACCGTCCCGCTCAATTGCCCCGCGTCCGCATAAGATCGGAAGAAAGCATCAAGCTTCTTGGCCGTGAGATCATCTGACGGCTCATCAGCACAAGCACGGTTCGCCCAGACTACAGACAGCAACGCAAATATCACAAGACTGGCGGCGCATCGATGCCATATGTCCGGCACTCTTGGAGGCTGATTCTTCCGTTTCGGAATTCGACATTCTTCAGCCGCTCGACACGACAATTTGACTTCAGAAGACATGGGACTAATCCTTTCAAGTGCTGCGTTCAAGCCCGCCCTTTCACTTGGCAATGTACAGCCTTTAGCCTCGAAAAACCACCTTCGAGACAACAATCGACACTCCTCATTTGCAGCGTGAATTGTATTTGGACGTGCGAATTTTCTTGACCCCAAGGGGTTTGCCAGGGCCGCTCGTGGAAGACTCGACCCTCTCTCAGGCGCCGTGCGAATAACTTAATCCAGCCAAAGCTTTTTGTTCTTGAGTGCCATGGGGACGTACTCTTCAGTGAGGTAGGAGAGATTTTTGCTAATCATGGCTTCGACTTCCATCTTGAAGCCATTGGAAATCATCTTCTTGATTTCCTTTTGCCAAGGCCTTTTGTTCTTGAACCAAGGGTAATTGGCGATTTGCTTTGCGCGCTTGATATCGTTTGCGTCCAGTTCGATCTTCACGTCGTCGTTCATGTCACAACGGTCATAATCAAAGCTCGATACGCCGATGAACTTCGCCTCCGGCACAGCCATGCGCCTCGACTCATACGCCAGGTTGATCGAGCCATGCTTGATGACCGAGTAGATGTAATACCCCCACGGATCATTATCGAGCAGGACGAACACCGGCAGCTTAAGCTCTTCGTGCATCCGGCGGAGAAGTCTTCTCATGCCCCGCGCCGGTTGACCGCCGCCATGCGAGACGATGCAGTTGTGCTCCTGCCAAAAGCGGTCTTCGTGAAAGCGCCGCCAAACGGTGTCTTTTTCGACGTGGAGGATGAACTTGGCTTTACATTTCTTAAACTGAATCACATCGGCTTCGACAATACTGGGAACAGCATACCCCGCGCTACCCATCGCGGCACAATCGAGCGTGTTGCCGTCATCGACCAACGTAATTGGGCCAGCCAGGTTGCCCCGATTGCTGGCGAAGACGTGAAGTTGTTCGCGCAATGAATCAACCGCCACCTCCAGGTCTTCGATAATCGGATCCGATTCGCTCTGATCGTCAAAGGTCTTCTCCTTGGTCCCTTTGATCGTGTGCTTGCTCAGGTAATAAATCTGACGAATGCTCGCGGTCTTCCCTATGTCGATAAGATCATTGCATTTGGATGCGACAAGCAATGTCTGCATGAAACGTTTTGCCTGACCGAAGTTAAAGAAACTTCGCGACTGCTCGTTGTCACCCATCTCGAGATGTCGAGACTTTTCGTTGTACGCAATGTTACTGAGCGATCGCACAGGGATTTGGATAGCGGGGTCCTGCTCGCGTTCTGCCATAGCTACGACAGATCTAGCCAATTCTGCAATGCGCTCTTTAGTGTCTTTGCCCTTAAGTCTGGAAGCCCGTTTTTTGGACG
Source organism: Phycisphaerae bacterium (assembly GCA_029260035.1). Classification (GTDB taxonomy): domain Bacteria; phylum Planctomycetota; class Phycisphaerae; order UBA1845; family UBA1845; genus OFTM303. The sequence goes on along the minus strand of JAJDEA010000088.1, from coordinate 45,773 downwards.
CGCGCGGCTTGGCTGTTTTCTTGGTTGCCCCGCTGGCCAACTTCTTTTTGGCCATATTCTTAACTCCTCCTTTGAGACGATTCCCTATGCCTTACCGCAAGCGGAACCGTTGCATCGAGCGGTCAACGACTCTTTCGCTTAGCCGACTTCTTCCGTTTTTTCGACTTTCGAGCCGATCCGCTTTTTGATTTTTCTTTGCCTGTATCACCGAAAAGCGTCTCAGGTGAAGGCGCGGGGGCCTCGTGATCCACGATGATTGTATCTGCCAGCCCCATGTCGTTACCTACAATTTCCTTCTTGACCACCTTACCATGGTCGTCAAATTCCATATCTGCCTGGGCGGTGTATTTTCTTGACAATGACACCAGCGACTTGCGGAAGTCTTCTTTGTTGATTGTGGTTATCGCGCGCGCCGAGTTCACCACTTCGTCAATGTACTTGGTGAACACATCACGGCGCTTCGCGAAATGCGCTTTGCGCTTCTTTCGCCGAAGCAACATATTCAATCTTCGGCCGCATTCACTGATACCGAGCTTCACTTCCTTGCGAATCTCATCGTAGTCCGCGATGGCCTCCTTGCCTTCTGATATGAACGGCACCCAAACGCTGGCCATGTGTATTAAAATCACCATCGGTGCCCGAGGCATCGCACCCGAAGCTTGCGACAAATTGTAATTATTCCATTTCGTGTCCAGAACCGCTTTGAACGTACAGCACGAACTTTGCTGATAGAGCAACGGCACTCGGTTGGCGAACCGAATAACCCGCGATTGCGCGCGATCCTGGCCATTTTTACCCGTATCATCATCGTCATGCTTGTCCGCACCGAGTTCTCCGCCATAGGCGAGTCCCACTTCGATTTGGAACGGGTTGCCGCGATAGACATTCGGTGGGCGCGTGCTGGCTGTGTAGAATTCCGCCTTAATCCCCTTCAAGAGGCCCGTAAGGATCGCCTCTGCGCCCATCGGGGCGAGGCAGTTCGTCGAGGGCGCCATGAGTTTCGTTTTTTGCAATGAGCTGTAGACTTTTTCAATCGTTGGCGGCTCGAGTGACGACACCCATGTCGAAGCTGTGGCACCGGACTGTGTGGCTACTTTCTTCGCCACAGCGCTACTGACACGCGAAAACTCATTTGTCAGAAACGCTCCCAGCTTTGGGGACTTTGTTTCTTTCAGCATCTTCATCATCGTGCCAAGCTCGATGCCGTAAGGATGCGGCTTGATCTCCTTGGTCTCATCCGGCAGCGTTTCCGTCCCACGCGGCAAGTCAAGGGTTGGCCCGATCGGCGGATGAAGCGTAAAGCTGGCGTGAGGGTTCGCTATCGCGGTAAGTTCGATGTACTCGTCAACGCTCTGCCTTCCCTTGTTATACGACGCTTCCAACTCGATCGTGACTTCCGTTCCATGAGCCCAATCAACATCCACTGTTTCGTCGGCCACGATGTCAGGCTTGTTCTTCTTGGTGTCAATCGCAAGCTTGTAGAGATGAGCTTGTGATCGGCTGCTGGTTCGGCTGACGATGCGTATTGGCTTGCCGGTCGTTATCAAGCCATACATACCAGCAGCACTGATGCCGATGCCTTGTTGGCCTCTCGACATTTTCAGCCGATGAAACTTGGAACCATATAGCAACTTGCCGAATACATTTGGAATCTGTTGCTTGACGATTCCGGGCCCGTTGTCGCGAACGGTGACGGCGAATCGATCCGTGTCGACCTGTTTCAGTCTGATATCGATATCCGGCAGAATCCCTGCTTCTTCACAGGCGTCCAAGCTGTTGTCTACAGCCTCTTTGACTGTGGTCAAGAGTGCTTTACGTTTGTTGTCGAAACCGAGCAAATGTCGGTTTTTGGCAAAAAACTCAGAGACGGAGATTTCGCGCTGCTGCTTGGCCATCGACTCTGCCGTCGCGGTGCGCCCGTTTTTCTTCCCCGCGGACTTGGGGGGAACCACCGGCTTAGGCATCGTGCGTTTTGCGGTCATATCGGCCTTAGTTTGGGGCACCGTCGTTGTCCTCGCTGCATTTATCCCCTCTCGGCAATCGGAGAACGCAAAATCAAGCTGATCTCGTGGAGGGGGTGCTTTTTGGGTTGTGGGAATGGTAGCCATCCTTGGCGCTCCGTTTCACTTTGCGTTGCAATTGGGTTTATCTTATTTCAGCGCCCAGCGTGCCGCAATCACCGAAGATATCGACAATTCATGCCTCGTCGCTGGACCCTGTGAATCCGCTCGGCAAAGCCCGTAATGCACAACAGGAACATTGTTGTTGTTCGCCCCTGGTGGTACAATAACCGCTGGATTTTGGGCCTCCCGCTTTCATCCTCGCGACCGATCAAGTGCGGCGTCGAGTCCCAAACATTCACGGGAAGAAACATCATCCCACACACTACTGTTGAAAAGAGTTTGCTCTAGCGAATCGATAAAATCACGCAGGCAATATGGCGCAACGTGTCTCGGAATCATTGCTGGAAGATATCATCAGCCGGGTCCGTCTGGACAGTCCAGACCTCGTCCGAAGCTGGTTCGCTGAGTTAGCTGCGGCGGAAATGAACCACGGGACCATTGAGATTCAGCCGAAAAACGGTGCCCAATGGCGGTATCTGTCCCAAACATGCCTTCCGAGTTTCACCGCAGCGGCCCAAGACTGCACCGGCAAGTTGGTAACCGTACGGTTTACCTCACCTGCGGAGGATGAGGGGTCTGCTCCGCCGTCCGCCTCCATGCTGGATAATCTTCGCCAGGCGGTGGTGCCAGCTTTCACCTTTGATCAATTCGTGGTCGGGCCGAGCAATCGTCTGGCCCACGCAGCATCGGTGTCCGTCGCGAGCGGCCCCGGAAAATCGTACAACCCGCTTTTCATTCATGGCCGAACCGGGATGGGGAAAACCCACCTGCTCCAAGCTGTTGCTCAAGAGATGTCGGAGGCGGACAGAAGCCTGAACGCCGCATATGTTTCCTGCGAAATGTTTGTGAATCGTTTCGTCGAAGCTGTCGAAGACGCGACGGTCGATCAGTTTCACGCGGTCTTTCATTCGCTCGATGCGCTCATTGTTGATGACGTGCAGTTTTTGGACAGCCGAGAACGGACACAGGAAGAGTTCTTCCGCATTTATAATTCGCTTCACCAGGCAGGGAAGCAGCTCGTTTTTTCTGCGGACTTCTCGCCGTCAGAACTGTCTGGCATCGCTGACAGGTTGATTACTCGTTTCAACTCCGGCTTGGTGGCGCTGCTTGACCAGCCTATTTTCGAAACGAGACTGGCCATTCTGCAAAAGAAAGCAAAGTTCCGCTGTATTGAAGCCCCGGCGGCCATTTTAGAGCAATTGGCCTCGACGGAGTCGGCGACCATTCGAGACATGGAAGAATCGCTGGTCGAATGGGAAGGCCAAAGTCAAAAAGAGAACCAAAACCCCGCGCGCTAACAGTCGTTCGGCGCTGCCGCCGCTAGATTTGGCCACGGGAAGACGAGAGGTGCTTGGTTACAATGCTGTGCGAAACGCTGTTACCGATTGTCGGGAAACACCAGGGCCGTTTTTGCTTCACGGCTCAACGCCCGTACACCAAGCGAATTGCACGGCGCGAACGAACAGGTTTGTCACGGCTTTTTGGTCTGGCTTTTGGGCCTCAGCCTATTCGCTGGTAAGAGTTTATGCGTTTGACGCAAACGAGAATGCACGCTTTTCACGGGACCGATTCCTGCTACTATATTTAATTAATAATAAGAGAATAGGACCAACAAAATAGACCTTGTTTGTTATTCAGTAGCGGAAGGATGTTCATCCCATGAAATTTCGATTTAACCGCGAAGAGATGAGCGATGCACTCAAGGCGGTTTGCGCCGTAGCTGCTGCGCGAACGCCTAAGCCAATCTTGCGATGTGTTAGGCTGGAAGTGCAATCCGACGTCCTTCTGCTTTCAGGAACCGACACAGAGCTTTCAGTGCGGTGTGCAGTGACGCAGGTCGAAGTGGATGAGCCGGGCGACACGTTGGTCGTCGCCGACACGCTGTCTAAAATTGTTAACGAGTGCGATGACGAAATCCTCAACATCGAAACGGACAGCAGCCAACTACATATCCGCGGGGCGGGAAGCCACTTCCAGGTTGTGACGCAGGATGCCGATGAGTTTCCCCTGGTCCCCACGATGGAAGACGGCCCGGATTTTGCGGTTGAGCGGGATGCGCTTTTTCGTTTGGTGGAATGGACGGTGTTCGCATCGGCGCGTGAAAGTACGCGCTATGCAATGAATGGCGTATTGTGGGAGGTTGAAGGGGACCAGTTGACGCTCGTGGCTACGGATGGGCGTCGGCTATCGTTGGCCAAAGCCAAGCTCGCGCAAGCCAGCAAAGCGAAGGTTCCGAGCGCAATTGTTCCGGGCAAAGCGATGAGTCTTTTGTCTCGCTTGCCGGGGAGCGCTGCTGGAAATGTTGGCGTGAAAATTACGTCCAATCAATTGCTGATGAGCATTGGGGGAGCGATGATAAGCTCGTCGCTCGTAGAAGGGCATTTCCCGAAATACCAGGATGTTATTCCGCAGGATTGTGATCGGATCGTCGAGGTGAAGACGGCCGATTTGTTGGGTGCTTTGCGCCGTGCCTCGTTGCTTACGAACGAGGAGTCGAAAGGTGTTCGATTTGCTATCACAGACGACAGCTTGACACTTTCCAGCCGGGCGCCGGAGCAAGGTGAGGCGACGGTTTCGATTCCTGTGAAATACAAAGGCGAGCCGGTGGAAATAGGGTTTAACCCGGTTTTTCTGTTGGATGTTCTTCGTGTAACGCACGCGGATGATTTGTCTATGGCCTTCAAGGAGGCTAACAGGCCGGGTTTGATTCGGCTGGGGCAGGACTTCTTATATGTTGTTATGCCGGTTTCTCTTGCGTCAGCCTAGAAAGGCAGCGTTTCGTGAATCTCCGCGATAAGAAACAGCTTAGCTGGGTGCAGCGGAATCGAGGCAGGTCGCGTGGGGGGAGAGCCGTTGTGTCGGCGGTTGATTTAATCAAGGGGTTGGCGGATGAATCCTGCCGTCCCGCAGGTTCACCCTGCGAAGCGCTTGCGGCAGTGCTTACGAAGCATACGTCGAGTGAATTCCAGAAATACTGTCTGGTAGAAAGTGTAACGAATAGTGCGGTCCGAATTCATGTAGTCGAGGCTTCGATGGTGTATTCCATGCGAGTTCGGGGAACCATCGCGGTTCAAAACGCGTTGAAGGAATTGGGAAGGTCTACGGAACGGATTCGGATATCGTTTGTGTTTGGGCGCAACGGCGTAGCAATCCGAAGCGGCTCAGTAGCGAATTAGAAATTGCCTGATGGGTGGCGCCGTGGTGAGCGGCGGGATGGACAAATAGTCTATGGCAGAAACACCAGTGAAAGAACGACATTACGACGAATCCAGCATAACCGTTTTGGAAGGGCTCAAAGCGGTCCAGCAAAATCCGGGTATGTATATCGGCGGTGTTGGGGCGGCTGGCATGCATCACCTCGTTTACGAAGTGATCGACAATGCCGTGGATGAAGCACTGGAGGGATTCGCCGACACGATCCTCGTTAGGCTCAACTCCGACGGAAGCTGTCGGATTGTTGATAACGGCCGAGGCATCCCGGTCGGACCTATGAAACATGAGAATCCCAAGCTCAACGGCAGGCCTGCGCTGGAAATTGTCATGACCGTCCTGAACTCGGGAGGGAAATTTGACAGCCAAAGCTATAAAGTGTCAGGCGGGTTGCACGGGCTGGGGGTTAGTGTTGTCAACGCGCTGAGTGAATGGCTGCGCGTTGAAGTGCGACGAGATGGCGAAATACACACAATGGCTTTTGAGCGCGGCGAGACCACTCAGGAGTTGCAGTCTAAGCCGGGAACGGAAAAAAGTGGCACGAGCATCGAATTCAAGCCCGACCCGCTTGTGTTCAAAGAGAGTGAGTTCAAATACGAAACGCTTCAATCTCGCCTGCGCGAGTTGGCCTATTTGAATGATAACTTGCGTATCCAGTTGGTGGACGACGGCGCAAACAAGGAATGCGAATTCTGCTATGCAAACGGCTTGAAGGATTTCTGTGTCCACCTTGCAGAGGGCGCCGAATCTCTTCACAAAGAGCCAATTCTGATCCAAGGCGAAGATGACGAAGCCGGGGTCAGTGCGCAAGTATCGCTTTTGTTTACCGACAGTTATGCGGAAAACCTGCTTTGCTTCGCCAACAACATCCACAACCTGCACGGCGGCACGCATATGTCGGCGTTGAAGACTTCGGTCTCTCGGGCGGCGAGCACATACGCACGCAAGAACAATCTCATTAAAGGAAATACGTCGGTTACCGGCGACGATTGGAGAGAAGGACTCGTTGCTGTTGTGGCGGTTAAGGTGCGCGATCCAAAATTTGAAGCACAGACGAAAGTAAAACTCCTGAACCCCGAAGTCGAAACGGTCCTCCAACAATTGCTCAACGAAAAGCTCGCTACCTACTTCGAGGAGCACCCGGCTGAAGCAAAGAAAATCGTGCAAAAAGGTATTCAGGCGGCGCAAGCGCGTGAGGCGGCTCGTCGCGCTCGTGATTTGTCCAGGAAAAGCGCGCTAAGCAGCGGCGGCCTGCCCGGGAAACTGTGGGACTGTCGAAGTAAGGACCGCGACTCTACAGAGCTTTATCTTGTAGAAGGCGACTCGGCTGGTGGGATTGCCAAGCAGGGGCGAGATTCCTTTACGCAAGCCATCCTGCCCTTGAAGGGCAAGATTCTGAATGTCGAGAAGGCTCGTGTTGACAAAATGCTGTCACACGATGAAATTACGAAATTGATTTCGGCGGTAGGCTGTGGCATTGGAAAAGAGGAGTTCGATCCAGCAAAATCGCGGTATGGCAAAATCATCATCATGACCGACGCCGACGTGGATGGTTCGCATATCCGAACTTTGCTGCTGACGTTTCTCTTCCGACACATGAGGCCTTTGATTGAATTGGGCAAGGTTTACGTCGCTCAGCCGCCACTCTACCAAGTAAAGAAGGGCAAACATCTCGAGTATGTGCTGGATGATAACACGCTCAACGAGAAGCTTGGCGAGTTGGGTCTGGCTAACACCGGGCTTTCGGTTTGTGATAATGGGAACCCAGCGCAGAACATCGAAGGTGACAAGCTTGCGACGCTTGTTGATTATATCGATGTGCTCGACACGCAGCAGCGCATCCTCGGTCGGCGCGGAATCAGTTTCAAATCTCTGGTTCTCGAACACCGCGACGCCGTTCATGGTTTGCCGAAAATTCTTGTCTACATTCATCGTCCGGGTGATGACAGCCCTGAGAGGCGATTCTTGCACACGGAAGAACAATTAGCTTCGCTTCGAGAAGCAGAAGCTGCAGGTGGAGACGAAGTCGAGGTGATGGAAAGTCGGCACGTTCTGCTTGTCCAGTCAGAGAACAGCCAAGGAGATGGCGATGGGGAACTCCCGCCTCGCCGTATCGTTAGGCATCCGCTTGCAGAGTGTCGCGTGCTGGATGAGACTATCACCAAGATCGAAGCCTATGGCCTGTCTGTTGAGGACTTGTTTTTGAAGCGCGAAGAGCTTGTCACTGGCGAGCTTCCGCCCGCCAAGTTCATACTCCATCATGGCGAAGATAGCATGATGGAGCTGAACAACCTCGCCGAGGTGGCAACTGGTGTGCGAGATTTGGGCAGAGAAGGGATCGCGATCAAGCGGTTCAAGGGCTTGGGCGAAATGAACGCCGATGAACTTTGGGAAACGACGATGGACCGCGACCACCGAACACTCCTGCGCGTGGTCATATCTGAAGATATGGAAGACCTCGAACAGGCCGACCTTGATGCTCGCGAAGCAGATCGTATTTTCCGCTTGCTGATGGGTGAGAACGTCGAAAACCGTCGACGCTTCATCGAAGACAACGCAACCAACGTAAAAAATCTGGACGTGTAGCACCGCTGGCGGGCTATAACAGCGATCGGTCAAGTGTAACAGCGAAACGTTCCATTGCGGGTGCAACAAGTGCATCCGAACGCTACAGTGAAATAGAGCTTGCTCTATGTCAACGGGTTGACGGCTAGCCCTGTTGCGAGTTTGGGGTGGAAGTAAGTGCTTTTCTGCGGCATCAGACCTCCCTGCTCGCTCACTGAGCGAAGATGCGTCATTGGTGTGGCATTGACGAGCAACGCGACGCCGGCTTCTTCCTTCGCAATTTGTTTGGCAGCCTCGACGGATTTCGCGTAACGAATTCTTGGCTCATTGCCAGACTTTTTCTGCAACAGTTCGTCAACGAGATAACGGTGAAGATAAGCGGCGTCCAGGTCATACCAAGCGTCGACCTGATTTTTCTCCAGCGCCTTGAGCTCGTCTCGGCGGGTAAATTGAAGAGCAATTTCCTTTCCCGTTTTTCCCTCAAACAGCACTATGTCAGCTTCGTCCGGCAAGGCATGCTCCGTTGCGGACGCCCACGCATTCATTACGACTTCTAGCGATACACTGGATAGCACGCGATTGTAAGGAAGAATCAAACAGCCCGGATCGTCCATGCTGGCCAAAACGAAAAGCACGAAGTTGGCCGGGTGATCTTCGTCGATCGATCCGCCCTGCTCTTGAATGTACCAATCGCGATAGTTCAAAGCGGTTCCGTATCGGTGATGCCCATCTGCAATATAGATGTTCTTGTCGCAAAGAATCTGCGCAACCTCTTCGCTGACATCGGCGTTCGTCGATATCCAAAGAGAGTTTTCGACGCCGCCAAGCGTTCCTTTTGCGTCGGCGGGTCGGCTGGCTGTGCTGGCGAATGCCTTGCCGACTTTGTTTTCCGGGTCAGCGTATAAGCCGAAGATCGGCGATAGATGGCACTGCGTTGTCTTCATGAGTGCGAGGCGGTCTTCTTTCGGCCCGCCGAAGGTCTGCTCGTGAGGGAGGACGACGCCGTCGGAGAACGGGAGAAGCCTGACTCGCGCCAGGAACATCTTCCGAATGTACTCTTTGCCTTCGTGCTCGAATGCTTGGTGATACAGGTATAGTGCCGGCTCTTTTTCCTGCATCAGAATGCCCGAATCGAGCCAATCCCTCATAAGCGCCGCGGAATGTTCGTACACTTCTGCGGGGCCAAGTGATTTCGGCGGAATATGGGGTAAGTCGAGGGCAACGATGTTTTGGTCGGACTTCGCGAGCAGCGCGTCCTTTTCTTTTTGATCGAGGACGTCATAGGGCGGAGCGATCAGGTTGGAAAGGTCGCCCTGAGTCCTGTCAAAGTCGTATCGGATTGCGGAGAACGGTCTCACGTCTGCCATTTGATTGCTCCTGCCCTGTTGTTCATTCATCCCTGGCAACCAGCGCGACGGAAGCGTAGCGACGGAATTAAGCCACCGCAAGTAGGGCGAATTTAGACGGGTGGCACCGTCAAATCGAGCATCCTGCCGGTGAGACGATCGCCAGAGACGTTGGTTCGCCCTGAATTAGTTCTAAGTATGCGATAGACTAAAATTATAAAGTTTTATAAATTTACTTGTGATGGTTGGTTGACTTTCGGTCGATCGTTCGGTATATATTTATATAGAAAGCTAACTTTAGATACAGCAGTTGTCAAACCTAATTATGAGGACGAATAACATGGAAAACCCATTCCGGCCCGGTGCAGGTCATATGCCACCGTATCTGGCTGGCCGAAATAGCGAGAGGGAAGAATTCCAAAGACTCCTGCAACAGGCCACGATTACCGAAAATGTTACACTTACCGGGCTGCGAGGGCTTGGAAAGACGGTATTGCTCGAGACCTTCAAGCCTTTGGCGATTCAAGAAGGTTGGCTCTGGGCTGGGACTGACCTGTCCGAGTCGACAAGCATAAGCGAGGAGAACCTCGCTACGCGGTTATTGACGGACCTGTCTGTGGTTACTTCGAACATGGTGGTAGGCGAGTCCGAAGTCAATACGATGGGCTTCAAGCCACAAACAAGCAAAATATTACTCGACTTCAATACATTAAGACAGGTTTATGTGAACACTCCGGGGCTAGTCATAGATAAGCTCAAGGGCGTTATTGAATTCACTTGGCCGCACATTCAGAAGCTCAATAAGCGAGGGCTGATATTCGCGTACGATGAGGCTCAAAACATTGCGGATCACGCCGCAAAGGAACAGTATCCTCTGTCCCTCCTGCTCGATTTGTTCCAGTCCGTCCAGCGCAAGAGCATTCCGTTCATGCTTGTTCTTACCGGTTTGCCAACACTTTTCCCAAAATTGGTCGATGCGCGGACTTTCTCGGAGAGAATGTTCCATGTTATCACTCTACATGGTCTGAATTACGACGAAACTAAGGATGCGATACTCAAACCCATTGATGGCGACAAGTGTCCAATAGCCATTACGGAAGAGTCGACCGAATTATTGTGGCAGGTGACGAAGGGGTATCCGTATTTCATCCAATTTGTGTGTCGCGAGTGTTTCGATGTTTGGGTTCAAGACGTAAATGAGAAACAAGAGCAATCCAGTATCCCTGTCGATGCGATACTGCGAAAACTGGATGTGGATTTCTTCTCCGGCCGGTGGGCTCGGGCAACCGATAGGCAGCGGGATTTATTAGGCATTGTGGCACAATTGAGTAACTGTGACCAAGAATTTTCTGTTCAAGATGTTGTCGAGAGCGACGCGAACAAGAAACATAAGAAGCCTTTTAGTAACAGTCATGTCAACCAGATTCTTAATCACTTGATCACAGCTGGTTTGGTTTACAAGAACCGGCACGGGCGGTATTCTCTGGCTGTGCCATTGCTCGCGGAGTTCATCCATAGGAATTTTATTACGGATGATGCAGGGCAGTTATGATCTTGGCAGATTCATTTCCTGTTTGATCCACAATCCATTTTGACCAAATTGTTGCGATAGGTTGAATGCTCATATCGCGTTCTTTCCCAGCAAAAAAATCGTCAAAAAAGACCCTAATGCACTCGCAAAATTCACAGGAGATTGCTAGACTGCTTGGCTTTCCTGTTTGAGGCTGGCTGTTGGCCAGGCTGATAGCAAACGTGAATCGTTTTCACCGGCACGCAAAATGCCAAGATCACCAATGTTTGGCGGGCTGGTGCGGCTGTTAGGCTTGGGGCTTGTTGACGAGACGGCCCTATTGTGACCCGTATTGCGGGGCGAAACTGAGTTAAGGAGCGAGTAAGAAATGTCCGGATTGAACCCTTTTGCGATCGCGCAACAACAGCTTGATGAGGCCGCTGAAAAGCTCGGCTTGGATGCTGCCACACATGAGTTTCTGCGATGGCCGATGCGCGAGTATCACTTCACTCTTCCAGTCAAGATGGACAACGGTAAGACAAAGGTCTTCAAAGGCTATCGGGTTCAGTACAACAACTCGCGTGGCCCGACAAAAGGTGGGTTGCGCTGGCACCCCGAAGAAACGATTGACACGGTTCGCGCGCTGGCCGCATGGATGACTTGGAAGACCGCCGTTGTGGATATTCCACTGGGCGGCGGTAAGGGCGGCGTCACCTGCAATCCCAAGGAAATGTCAGAAGGTGAGAAGGAACGACTCGCTCGTGCGTTTATTCGTTCTGTTGGCAGAGAGCTGGGTGTTCATCGCGATGTTCCGGCGCCGGATGTCTATACGACTCCGCAAATCATGGCGTGGATGATGGATGAGTATGAAACCATGATGGGGCATTCTCATCCGGGCATGATTACCGGCAAGCCGATTCCGATCGGTGGCTCGCAGGGGCGTGGCGACGCGACGGCTAGAGGTGGCGTTTACTGCGTTCGCGAAGCTGGCAAGACCCTCAGTCTTGATCCCTCCAAGTCGACTTATGCCATTCAAGGGTTCGGCAATGCGGGGCAATTTGCGGCGACGCTTCATCAAGAGCTGCTCGGCGGTGGGACGCTTATCGCTGCCAGCGATTCGAGAGGTGGCGTGCTCAACAAAGATGGAATGGACCCTGGTGCGCTCGTTCGTCATAAGCTGGAGACTGGCGGCGTGGCTAACTTCCCCGGAAGCACGCCGATTTCAAACGAAGAATTGCTCGTGCTTGATTGCGAAATACTCTACCCGTCTGCGTTGGAAGGGGCGATCACCAAGAAGAACGCGGGCGATATCAAGGCTAAGATTGTTTGCGAACTAGCCAATGGCCCAACGACACCCGATGCGGACAAAATCCTCCACGAAAAAGGTGTTTATGTCATACCGGATTTCCTGGCCAACGCCGGGGGCGTCACGGTTTCCTACTTCGAGCAGGTTCAGAATACCTACAACTACTACTGGACTCTGGATGAAATCTATAGTCAGTTGGATCGCAAAATGACCGACGCTTTCCACGCAGTTCATGAGCAGGCACAGAAGTCAAAGGTTCACAATCGGCTCGGAGCCTATCTCGTTTCCGTAACCCGGGTTGCTGAGGCCTGTAAGCTGCGAGGTTGGGTGTAGAGATTGTCATAGACTGAATCCGTTGGCACTGTAACCGTGCCGAAATACTAAATTGAGGGCACTGGGCTTGGCGATCTTCTCGCACCCGGTGCCCTTTTTTTGCGCGGATTGATTGTGCTCGTTTACCGTGAGATTCCACTGATTTATCGATGATCTACTAGATAACGATTATAGCGAGAAGTGAAATACGATATATAGTGTATATAATAGGAGAATCCATTTACTAATTATATACTAATTTATCAATAATTAGTATTAAACAAACGTCCGAAGTTAGTTATACTAATTATTGATAAATTAGTATATAACTAGTATTTGATGTGATGGACTCCAGATTATGAAGGTACCTCAATCGCCGCCTCGGGTTGCTGAATTCTTCGAAGAGGTTCGCAAAACGGAGAATGCTGCTGAAGTTATGCAGACTATTCTGCAAGCAAAACAGCCTGCGGAATACTTCCACTGGGACAAACTCAAACATCTTCAACCGCCCGATGGCTTAACGAACCAAGAGTGGTGGTTTGCAGTGAAAATGCATCGCGCAAATCAGTACCGGCGGGCGCCTTTGAATGATGTGGAAGGTCAGCCGTTTGTCTATGGTTTGCCCGATCCTATTCAGGAACAGCTTTCTTATATTGACCGATCCATGGCGGGAACAATCTCGACATTGGAGAAAGTAGCCAATTCGGATATGAAAGACCGTTACCTCCTACGATCGCTCGTTGAGGAGGCGATCACATCGAGTCAGCTCGAGGGCGCAGCCACCACTCGCGAACAAGCCAAGATTCTTATTCGATCAGGACGCAAGCCCGGGAATACATTTGAGCGAATGATACTTAACAATTATCAAACAATGCAGAGAATCTCGAAGCTGAAAAAGGAAAGGCTGTCGAAGGAGCTGATACTGGAGATTCACCGGCAGGTAACGAGTGAAACTCTGGAGGATTCGACCTATGAAGGGCGGATACGCAAGGCGAATAAGGACATTAAGGTATACAACACAGAAGGTGAAACACTTCATGTGCCGCCGTTGGCTGATGAACTGGAACCGCGTATGGAGGCGATGTGTCGATTCGCAAATGCCGAATCTTCAAAGCCTTACATTCATCCCGTTCTCAGGTCGATCATTCTTCATTTTTGGCTGGCGTACGATCACCCTTTTGTAGACGGCAATGGCCGAACCGCACGAGCGCTTTTCTATTGGTCGATGCTCCACCAGGGATACTGGTTGGCTGAATACATCTCCATTTCGGAAATCATTCTAGAAGGACCAGTTAAGTATGGTCGTGCTTTTTTGTACACCGAGTCGGATGACAATGATCTGACCTATTTTTTGCTGTACCACCTTGAGGTGATCCATCGTGCAGTACGCCTCTTGAACAAATATGTAGAACGCAAGAGTCGCGAAAACGCGAAGATGGAGGCTAAACTTCGTGTGACCAACACGTTAAACCTTCGACAGCGAGCGCTTGTCAGCCATGCGCTCAGACATCCCATGTTTCGTTATACGTTTGATTCACACAGCAACAGCCACGGCATCGTCTACCAAACCGCACGAACCGATCTCCTGGATTTGAAGGAGCGTGGTATTTTGCAGGGCCAAAAAGTAGCCAAGCAATGGTTTTTTCGACCCGCACCGGACTTGGAGGAAATCCTGCTCAGAGGAGATTGATATGAGGGGTTCGGCAGAAGAACAGATGCTTGTTAATGCCATATTTATGTCATACATGTTCTTCAATTTGGTCCAGTCGGCTTGACGCTCCGCCGGAGCCGACGAGGATCAAGGTGTCGCCCGACGCGAGTTCGGCATCGGGATCCGGATTGACGATCGTCGCGCCATCAACTCGTTTGATGGCAACAGCCGTGGCATTGGTGTGACTGCGGATATTTGACTGACGGAGTGATTTCCCCACAAGCGGGGACGACTTCTCGATGACATATTCATCGATTTCCAAATCAACCCCCTTGCTGGCAAGTTCAACAAAGTCAACAACGGTTGGCCTGGTCAGGATATTGGCTACATGCATCGCCCCGGTTGCCTGTGGGCAGACCACTCTTGTAGCTCCCGCCCGCTTAAGCTTGGGTTCTGTGGATGGCTGTTCGGCTCGAGCGACAACGGTCAGGTCGGGGCGAAAAGCTCTAACCGTTAAAGTGATGAACACGTTGTTGGCGTCGCTTGGAAGTGCGATGACTACGGCACTGGCACGCATGAGGCCTGCCCGCATCAAGTTATCTTCCTCCGTTGCATCTCCTTCCACAAACAAGACGCCGCTGTCTTGTAATAGCCGGATGTATTTCGGGTCCGATTCGATTACAACGATTTCGGTGCCTCGGCTTAGAAGTTCGTCCGCAGCCAATGATCCCATTCGGCCAAACCCGCACAGAACTACATGGTTCCGCGATTGCTCGATTTTCTTCTCCATTTTGTTCTGCTCCCGCAGTGAGCCTAGCTCTCCGCTGATGACTACCGAAACAAGGGATCCAAGTGCGTAAGATACCGTGACAATTCCAAAGGTAATGACGGCGATGGTCCATAGTTGCCCCGTTTGACTTAGTTCCCAAGGCTCACTGTAGCCCACGGTGGACAGCGTGATCACGGTCATGTACGCAGCGTCGCGAAACGTGATGCCTTGGTCGCCTTCAATCACCAGGTAACCAGTTGTGCCCACCACGAAAACGGCGAGTACGGCGAGGATGGATAGAAGAAACCGATTCCGGGCAGTCACAAGTCAATCTCTCTTGAGTTCGATGACAGGTGGTGTAGAGCCGTCTCAGACGAAAAATGAGACGAAAAATTCGTCGTCGAAAGTTGTTTTGGCTTGGTGAACGTGATCCACACAGCCTCCTGCAGCCGATAGGTATCGCGCATCAGCTAGGCTTTCGCCTTTTTTCGCTTTGTCTCGTTGATGATTTTCGCGATCTCATCACCTCTTGACTCTGGCCGTTCCGCGCGAGCGGATGGGCTGGCTTCGACTTTTTTTCTAGGCATCGTCTTAGGAATCGTGCCAGACTGCGTAGCTGTCTTCTCAAATGTCTTCTTATTGGCAACGCGAATAAAGTCGGAAGCACTTGTCGGTGGCGATTGGGTAAGGGTTGGATGTGTTTGCTGAATTGCGGGCGTCTGCTGCAATGTTCGTTCGAGCCTGGACTGCGCGTGTACCGCTTCCTGCACCCACTCGTGAAGCGTTGCGACAGCTCGCTCGGATTCGGCGGTCATCTCAGCAATCTGCGAAACAGACGTCTTACTCAATTCTGCGAGCTCTGAAGTTGAGGCAGCCGTCATCTCTGCAATCTGCGCATTTGATGCGGCCGTCTTTTCGTCCATCGACTCGTGAAGCAATGCAACGGCTCGTTCGGATTCGGCAGTCATCTCGGCAATTTTCGAAGCCGATACCCGACTCAATTCTGCAATTTGTGTAGTCGACGAGGACGTTTTTTTATCTATGTTTTCCGTGTGCTGGCGAGCTTCTAAACTTGCCTTGGACAGCCCGGCAAAAACTTTGCGCACCGCCTGGCACACCCGTTCGAGTTGTTCTGCCTGCTCGCGAGCCTCAGCGATCATCTCTTTTGGCTTGGTAATCAAATCGCCAACTTTTTGTTCGATGGTTGCGGTTTGCCCAGCCATGGCTTCCAATCTGCTCGCCAGCCCCTTGGCTTGTTCAACCAATTCGCGCTGCAGGTCTTCCTGGGATGTGACTGTTCCGTTCACCGCGGCGATATGTGATTCGAGTTGAACCGCAGCCATATCCACTTCGTGTTTGAGCTGTTGCTGCGTTTCGATCATGCCCTGTGCCGTTGCGTTGACGTTTTCCAAATGCGCACATCGTATGTCCGTTTCGCTGGCGGAATTCGTGACGAACTCCTGCACTTTGCGAGCTTCTTCAAGCGTTTTTTCGATATCGTCTCCGGTTTTCTTGGCAGCAGCCAACACCTGTGTGATCGTACCGAGTTTCTCAGCAACTTTTCGACCCTGCTCGCACTTTTCTGCCATTCCACCGATTTCTTTCTTGGCAGTGTCTATTCGGTCGTTCAGCCCCTTTGCGAAATCGTCAGCAGACCCTGTGCACAGATTGACATTTGCGATGACCTCGTCTGCTTTGGCTGACGCCGATTCGAGCTTGTTTGCATTGACTTCAGTTTTGGCCGTCAACGACCAGACATCTTTGACAAGCACCTCAATTTGTTCCTGGGTTGCGGATGCATTTTCAAAGGTCTGCTTCATTTGCTCAACGCTTTTCTGTGCCGATGCATTGGCGTTTGTTAGGTCGCGCAATACGTTCTGCCCGGAAGCCAAGTGTGATCCGAGCTTGGAAACCTTGTCGTCAGCGATCGCCGTGCCGCGATGTAATGTTTCGTGAGACTGTTTGGCGTCACGAACAACCTTGGTAAGCGAGCCAACGGTTTCTTCGCTTTGTTCTTGAAGCGTAGCTAGTCTGGCGCACAATTGTTCACAAAGCTGCATGCGCTGCTGGGTGTCGGTAAGTTGTTGGCTTGCTTTGCCTATTTCGAGAATAGTGGTGGCTGTGCCACGTTGAACTGCTTCCAGCTGGCCGACACTGGCCTGGGCTTTTGCGATGGTTTCCTCGGCCTGCCGATCCGTTGAGTTCAATGTGTCTTGAAGTTTTTCACATCGCGGTTCCAATTCGCCTACCGTTCGTGCGGAGTAGTTTACATCTTCCTTGAGCTTTTGTATCCGGCTGCTCGTGTTACCAAGCGAAATGTCAAGTGTTTCCACCTCTGGCTTGAGGGTGTTGCATTGGGTTTTGGCTTTATCCAGAGTTTGTGTTAGTAATTCACTTTGTTGCGATACATGTTCCACAGCCTCTTGCACCGTTTTTCGGCTATGCGCTGCAGTGCTTTCGAGTTGATTTCGTCCGGCGATCATCTCTTTCTTCAGGGTGTCTAACTCACAACGTTCATCTGTTATTGCATCAGCCGTGGCATGACGCGCCTTTTCAACAAGTGATGTTGTTTCGTTCTTTAGCGTTCTAACATCTTCGATTCCCTTAGCCAAATCGATTTCCAGCGCCTCGGTGTACGAGTTCATTTGTTCCGCAACAATGCGTTTCGATTCCTGCAAGAGTTGTCGCTCAAAATCCTTTTGACGCTTTTGCACTGTTTCATTTTGGTCATTCAGTCTTCGCTCGACGTCATCACGAGCACTTTCTACTGCTGACTGCGTTGACTTTGCCTGCCCCAGCAGTTCCTGAATTCGGTCGGTAGCTTCATGGGCCGTTGAGCTCAAACGTGACACTTCCGCATCGAGTTCTTTCGAAATGCGGTTTGCATGTTCCTGGGCCATTTGATCGGCTTGGTTTAGGCTCTCCCCGCGAATCGACGCGATGTTTGCCTGAAATTCCGACCCAATCTTCTGAAGCCGATCACGAGCACTCTCTTCCATCGCGATTAAACTGGCATTCTGTTCGCACTCCTGCACTCGTGTTTTTTGTAGAAGCTCTTCATGCAGTTGTTTGATGGCGGTGGCCGCGAGGTCGGACATGAGCTTTTCCGTCGCCGATGCGGATTGTTCAATTCGCTGTTCACCCGCTTTGATCGCCGATTCGAGATCGTGTTTTTGGGACGACGCGTTCGCGGAAGCTACGCTCAAATCACGTTGAATATCTTTTGCCCCGTCGAGACCGGCTACCAAATGACCCATTTGTTCCTGAACTTGATCCGCCTTGTCGGCCAAGTCTTCTGTAAATGTCACGAGCTTGGCTTCGACGCGATCTGCCTCTTCGCAGGCCCTGCTTATTCGCTCAACTTTGTCTGCCGTTATCCTTGCAGAATCCGATGCACTCGCGGCTCGCGATTCCATTGCAACGAAACGGTTCTCCGAATCTGCTATGGTCTGTGCCATCCTCGATTCGATCGATTCTACTGTGTTGCCCGCATGTTCCACCGATTGATGGAGTGATTCGATGAGAGCCTCCATTTGCCGTATCAAATCCTGACCCTTCTGTTCTGAGGATTGTACAGCATTGGGTAGGACGGACGTGCTGCCGGAGCGCCCATCACCTATTGCAAGTTGGTGCTCCAATTCCTCGATACGCGAAACGAGCTTTCCTATAGTCTTATGGGTGGGATCATCCTGGGTCGGATATTCGGTGTTGTGGTTTTCGTCGTTCAGTGATTCTGACCCTGATTCAAGTTGACTACGAACATTGGCTTCGACTGAAGAACCGATGGCGCCCGCACTGGCAAATTCACTACGCCTTGATTGTGGCGCAACCGCCTTGTCCTTTGTGCCGTTGCTGTGCCCTGTAGCAATCAGCCTGACGTCTCGCACGTTGGCAGTCTTCTGATCAACTACTCGTGTGGTCACTTCCCGGACCAGCTCTTCGGTTATGGTGCCCTGCTCCGCTCCATATGCGGCCAACATCGCTGCATCCGCAATTCGGTTGATGAGCCTGGGTATTCCATCTGAGGCTTCGTGAACCGCTGCGATCGCTTCATCAGTGAATAGTTTCGTATCGCCGATCCCAGCTATGCGAAGCCTGTGTTCGATGTAATCGCCCGTTTGGTCGGCGACAAGGGGCGACAGATGTTGCTCTCGAAACAATTCCTGGCGAAGGCGATCAAACTTCGGTGCTTCGATGACCGTCTTGAATTGCGGCTGTCCAACAAGTGCGATCGAGATCAAGTTATCCTGATCCGAATTCAGCTCGGCGAGCGTTGCGATCTGAGTAAGGTTTTCTGCGCAGAGATTTTCCGCCTGGTCGACGAGAAGAATGGACCGATGACTTGCCTTCGCGGTGTTGACGAACCTGCGACGCAATCGAGCCAGGGCGCGGACGGAACTGTAGTGGTTCGGTAATGTGATACCAAATCCCTTACACACCGCGCGCAGTATTTCTGCCTGTCCATTCGATGGTTGCGTGACGACAACGACGTGGTCCGTTGCGTGAAGCTTGGATACGAGCGTACGGATGAGCAGTGTTTTTCCAACACCCGATTCTCCGACAAGGGCTGTCATGCCTTTGCCATAATGAACTTCGTATTCGAACGCAGCGAGTGTTTCTTCCTGCTCGGGCGTTGCAAAGTTGAATCGGATGTCCGCACGATCGTCAAACGGCATGCAGCGAAGACCGAAATGTTCCTGGTACATCGTGTCACCTATCCTTAGTTTTCAGGCGGCGCATACGCAAAAACGATTGAGTCCCCGACTCCACAGTGAGCCGACGTAAACCCATCATTACAATCAATGCGCAACCTAGTCCTAAATTAACATCGGAGAGGGTGCCGGTTGGCTGAAGTTATCGGGCAAAGCTGCCTGAGCAAGATTTCGGTGATGCGGAACTGCTTGAAGAGCCGCGGTATCAATACTGCAAACGCTGATCGACGCGACCGGTTAGTTCTAAATCCTTTCAAGGCTTGGACTTCCGCTTGCCGGTGCCATGACAAACATCGAGGTTGGTCAGCAACGAGGCAGAACGATCGTGTGAGTCGTGAGATGAGACGGCTCGCTGAGACTATGGATAGGCTGAATTTTCCATGAGTTGCTCGGCGCGTGACAGATCTGTCGGACTATTGATGTTGAGAAGAGAGACCAAGTCGGGGTCGGCTGCGGACAGATCATCGGAGGTCACGATTTTGGCGCCGCATCGCTTAGCCAGCACATGGGCGCGCAATTCGCCCTCTTGCAGTTGTTCTTCGATTTTTGCCAGACAACTCGTTCGATAGATTCCTGTCAAGGCATGTATGCGTTCGTCGATAACGGGAATAACGGCGGGTGCAGTTTCCATCAGTTGAATCATCGCGTGAACAAATGCGGGGCGAAGCAATGGTTGGTCACAGCAGACTACAAACGCGGCATCGCAAGAGCTAGACAAGGACTGCAAACCAGCCAGGAGTCCTGCCAACGGCCCGGCATCTTCAAATGTATCGCGCACGATTGCGATTGCGCGTGGCAAGCCAGGCAGCCGTTGTCCGGTTCTGGCTGCAACAACAACAGGGGTCACAACGCGGGTAGTGATACGAACCACGCGCGAGAGAAGCGACTCGCCAGCAAGTTCAATCCAGGCTTTGTCCTTGCCCATTCGCCGACTGTAGCCGCCAGCCAGCACAATGCCGCCGATTGTTATTTGTTCATGTTCGCCCAATTCGAATCCGCTCCCAAGTAGCTGAGTGCATCTTACGGTAGTGAGCGGTGAAAGGTTAGTCTCGCGCGAAGATTCCGAACAGGCTTACGCCCGATTTTCGACGACCATAAAGTCTAACCTGCGAGCATGACGCGGTCGCCAGTCGGGTATGTGTTCCCAATACTTATCCGCCGGGCTTGGGCGGACGGTAAGCCGGGCCTCGGGAATAGCCAGCGCGGTGAAGACAATGGGATGGGCGACGATTGTGTGAGGCTGCCGTTCACCGTTCCGTTCGCGCCTTTGCCGGAGAGATCAACCCAGGAGACGCCGTGCAAGCCGGGATAGCAGAACTGTACGCAGTTTGATGCGGGCCAAGGCCTTTTCCAATGGGCCAGTGCTTCTGCGTCGGCCATGCGTCGGTCATAGATGGCGAGAAACCCGATTCGCCCGTCGAAAGTTTGTGTGCCAGATTGGATTGCTCTACCGACATTCGTAGCTTGGCCGGAATCATCCGTTACCGCCCCGACACCGGTTGTGCGCGATGTATAGCTCGTTTCGGTTGGCTTCGAGGTCAACGTGCCGTGAAAGACCTTTGGCGCGACGCCATCCGAATCCAATACGCAGAGCCATTCCCACCTGTTGGCCTGAACGATATCGCCGGAGGTCTTTAAGAACGTGTTGGTCGTGGCCCGTTTGTGAAAAAAGTTCCAGTCGTTCGGCCCCGGCGATGCGCTCGGCCGCCAAATCAAGATCTGGTCGTTTGAGGCGTCAAATAGTTTGGAAAATGCCGTGTATGTGCCGGATGCCGTTGTATTGGCATAATACCACATCATCAGCGTCATGCCATCAATTTGATCGAGGGCGGTGTTACTCAGTTGAACGTATTTTGTTGTTGCATCAAAGAGAAGGGACATGATCAGTTAATTACTCCCACACCAGAAATGCTGTCCAGGTTGATTGTTGTGCCAGGGTCCATCCGGTAGCCTCGAACACGAGATCCATTACGATGGTTTCCTTCGCGACCACCGTGTCGGCGTCGAGTGTTATCTTGGTCTGTTTGTCGTCGTCGTTGTCGCCGGTGCTCCAGGTGAGTGTGGTGGTTCCTTCAGCATTGCGAGTAGCGGTGAAGGCGTTTTCACCAGCTGCCGGATCGACGCTGACCCATTTGGGGTTCACCTTCGCTACGCCCGACGTCGCATTAGCGACGGCGATAAGCACGAGCTTGCACGTTCCGCCGGGCAGCACCGGTGGCATGGTGAATTCGAGATGCCATATCCTGTCACTTGAAATGTTCGCTGCAACCCCCAGTCCTTCACGGTACTTGGTGCTTGCGGTATGGACGCCTGGGAATACGTTGCCTGATGTATCGGGTACGGCGCTGGTCATAAGTAATGGTCCGCCGGGCATTTCTCGCTCCTTGATTTATAACTTTCGCATTCGTCGCGCAAACGCTGTTTCGGGACAATCTATTGGTGACCCCAGGCTTAGACCGATTCACAAGAAACAGAGCCTGCATTAGTCGATTGTGAATTCCAGTGCCACCCATAGCTTGGTGGGTGTCCCGGATACGGCACTAGAACTGTAGTGCAGCCATTGTTCGCCAGCGACCGCCCCACTTGTTGCAAATGAGCTGGTCGAAGCGCCAGCAGACGTAGCTTGCAGATCAGCGGACAGGATATCAGTTCCAGTTGCGTCAGGTGTATTCGTGGCCCGCCTTTCGATGTTGAAGTCTACGGTGCCGGTGTCGGTTACGCCGCGCACCTGCACGAAGGTGACGTCATCAGCGAGAAAGGCAACGGGTAGAGAATCGGAAGCGGTCGGAAACTCAATGTATACGATTTTGGTTACTGTCCGCGACTTCGTTGCCAGGTTTATCGAGGGATCGCCGGCTGAGCCGTCGCCATTGGTAACGCTGATCCCCGTGCCGGCGAGCACGGTGCGCGAAGCTGCAGTACCAGCCCCGGTTCGGGCGACCAATCCGTTTGTGTTGACCGCGGCGATTGCATCAAGATCAGTGTCATGGGCCTGGACGTCCGTGCCAATGCCAAGACCCAGGTTAGTTCGAGCGCCGGACGCTGAACTGG
Organism: Phycisphaerae bacterium; assembly: GCA_029260035.1. GTDB lineage: Bacteria > Planctomycetota > Phycisphaerae > UBA1845 > UBA1845 > OFTM303. The sequence goes on along the minus strand of JAJDEA010000088.1, from coordinate 23,218 downwards.
AGCCTGTGCCGCCATCTGCAATGGCGACGTCTGTTCCTGAAGAACGGTATAGGCTTCCGCTGTCTGACAAGTCTGTGGAAGCAACGACACCGAGATCAATGTCTACTTCCTTGTTCGCTGCGTCGAGTGATACGGCAATTTTCGCGGAGCCAGCGTTTACGCTACGAAATTGAAGATCGTCGCCTACCTTACTTTCGATGACACCGACGCCGCCTGTGCCAACATTGCTCGCAGTATTGGCCTCGCCGGCGCCGCCAGCTGTCAGATTGGACTCCGTACCGACGTCGTCTTTGGCATAGAGTTTTCCGTCAGTCTTTGCGTAGACTACGACTGATCCGGTGGCTGGTGTTGCCGGTGCAGCCATCTCCTTGAACTCGATCGGCGTGTCCGCCGCCAGTTCGAGCAAGTCATGAACGGTCAGGTTCCGCGTGTCCAGGCTGTCGGATCGATCGGTGAGAGGCATTGGGTTTGTCCTTATGTAGCTCGCGTTTCATTCGCAAAGCCGCTATGAGCTATTCAAGCCGCACTAACAAAGATGCGACCGCAACAGAAAATAGAGTTAGGCCTTAAGAAGCAATTGCGAGTCCAACTTCAAGTCCCCAGGTAATGTTGCCGCTGTCCGGGTTCGTCCATTGGACCCTTAGTGCATCGCCGGATTGAAACGTCCAGGCAGATGGCTCTGCGCTTTCCTGTGCTGAAATGCGAAAGTTGACATCACTGCCGGTGCCAGCGCTTGTTATCGAATAAAGGTCAGTGTCGTAGGTTGCGCCGTTGGCCGAATCCAACGATAATGTCAGCTGGTCTACGCCCGGAGATCCAGAAAAGTGACAACGAACGTACACCAACCGAAAAACGCGATCCAGATTAAACGCAACGTTTATGTTTGCTGTGCCGGTAGACGTCTTGCTTGTTACGGACATTGGTTGGCGAGCGCGAATCTCTGACAGTTCATTTTGCTGTGCGGCAAATCCGACCTGCGCCGCGTCGATCAATTGGGACGTGTTCACGGCCATGTATTACGGCTCCACTATGTCTGTAACGTGATTTCCAAGTGAATCCGTGTCCGGAATCTGAATCCGAAACGGAACACCAATGAGTTCGGATACTCCCGTGTTCAGCGATGGAACAGTCACGACAGCGTCTCCAAGAAAAGCCGCATCCGACAATGTCCGCTTGCGCTTTTCGCCGCTCGCGCGGTATCGAATGACGAGATCAATCGACTGTGTGACGGAAAAAAGCGTCTCGGCCGCCGACCCATCGTAAGAGAAAACGAAGCCCGAAATTCGGTGAACGCCTCGGCCAAACGTACCCAAAGGCCCGGTCGCTACGTCGTTACCAGAGAAAGGAATCGGTTCGATGCCAGGCTTGTAAACTACGCTGTGGACCCCTTCGATTTCGGTTTCAGTAAAAGGGGAAATCCGCAGTTTTGTAGTCGCACCTCGTGTTGCGAGAATCCAATTCATCTTGGTTTCCTATAGCATTCTCGTGTCTTGTGTATCGCTGCTTCGAGGCAACTTGCGAGAAGAACCGCCATAAAGGCAGCACAGAAAAACCCTGCGCTAAGACGCCGGTATACGATTCTGCAGACGCTCCGCGCGAACGACGAATGACTGTGTTGCTGTCGCCGAAACGACACGCATGCCGGACGCAAATTTTGGATAATCGATAAGCCATTCCCGATCATCGAACCCATCGCTCCCCTCGACGACACCAATGTCGATCAACGTATCGAAGTGATCCTCCAGTGCGCCAATCTTATCGAGGATCGTCGTGTGCGGATCCGAAGCCGATATATCAGCCGCCATACGAAACGTCGCCCGTACTTCCAGGATCTTGTCGTTCTGCGTTGTGCCGATTGGCCGAATTCGTTCGACCGAAAGCGTCAGGAATGGCCGAGTGTGCTCGTCGAACTTGACATCGCCTACCGCCATGATCCGAAAAGGCTTAGTTGCCGTCGGTGGCTCAGCCACCAGATTAGCTCGAAGGTTTGTCACGAGGGAGTCAACCGTTGTTCGTATCGTCGTTCGATCCGGCGTGGCAGCCATTCGAGTAAACCTCCATCAAAGCGTTATAAACGGGTGATTAAACCCAGCGCCCATTGTCTGATTCAGCGGACGGTGCAGATGACATCTCTTGCTTCAGAAATCCGAAAGTTCATCTCGTGACAGAATGCGGGCATCGCCCACCGAATCCGCGATCGGACTTCGGTCGCTACTCAAGGGAACCCCTGTCGCCGGCAGGGCAAGCGTTCCTGCCGCAATCCTGGCGAGCCAGTCAATCGCCTGGTCGCGCTGCCGAATCGCCGAAGCTGGGATTGGTGGTCGGCGCACGCGCAGGCGATGCTCTGCCAGATCGAGCGAGATTGTCTTGAGAACGCCAGCAAGTTCTGGAAACTTCACCAGGTCGATCGGGACAGCGAATCGTTGGCCCAGGTAGCTGTTCACTTCGCCTTCCGCCCCAAGGCGCACTTCATCCACAACCTCAACATCGGCCAGTCCATCCCCATCGTCATCGGCAAGCTGGACATAGGTCGAATTGCCGAGACGTTCCTGGATTGCGGTGTTCGTTATGTATGCCATCCATGTGACTCCTTGTGCCGAAGTTTGAACCGCGGATGATTAAGCTCATGTCTAGTTGTGTAACGCTGTTTCGAGACGATCTCTCGGGAAATACCAAATTGAGACTGTCTCACAAAGCAGAGTTCGCTTTCACCACCAACCCCAAGCGTTGACAGCACGCTCTACGAAGGCGTAGTGAATGTGGTGCTTACGGCGAACTGCCAATACGCATACGCCATGCGGTATCGCGCGCGTACGCCGTAAAGGAACTTTTCACGTCGGAATCCTTCATCACTTTCTTCGGTCAGTGCTGTGAACTCCACCGGCTCGCGATCCTGAAACATAAAGGGTCGAATGACGCCGTCGGTTTTCAATAGGTACCATTCATCTGTGGCGGTAAGCCATGGGCATGGAACAACCTGCGCGACGCCTTCGAGAATGTTGGACGTATTGCTGATTACCGTCGCGTTCACTGCCTCCAGAGCCGTCATGTGCAATGAAGTCGGCACTACGCAAACAAGTCCCGTTGCGCCAATCGATAACGGATCGCCGCGATCATCCTTGAAGCCCAGCATAGCCGAAAGCGCCGCCTTAAGAGCAATCTTGAATTCTTCCGTTGTGGGGTCGTTCGGGTCAATCGCGGGGCTGGTCAAGAGGTTGTCCTGCGAGCCGGACGAACCGGACACATGATTGCTACTGAAAAAAACGGCACCATCGTAGCTGGTAAAGCCTGCCTGGTCGCCGTTGATAAGAAGCTGCGCGAGCAGATAGTCCTTGTGAGACGCCGCACGAGATGCCAGTTCTGCGACACGAATGCGAATCTGCCCCGTCTTATCGTCGGCGATCTCGTCTCGATCGACTTCCAAAGTCGCCTCGTACTTGAGGTTTTCGACCGAATACGACTCAGTGCCGATACCCTGCGCAATTCGGCCGGTACCCCATTCCCGCATTCGCGGTGCTGAACCGAGCCACTTGTAGGTCTCGGTGTCCGAGCTGGATTCGATCCGCGTGCTCAGATCCTGAAAATAGGTCGTTGTAGCATCGAAACGATTGAAGAATTCGCTACGCAGTCCCTTGGTAAGCAATCCGGTATTGATAATCGCCACGGCTGGCTCTCCTATTTAGTGAACAGACAAAAGACTCGGCGATGTGTCGCCGACTTGAAAAAATGTTGCGACGCTATAGCCACGAACCGATCATATGTCGCGGCGAATTGCGAATATCCATGAGAAGAAGAATGCTCTCGACCGCTACAGAAAAATAGAGCTTGCTCTAAACGTAATCAACACAGATCAGGAACGGGCCGGGGTCAGCCGTGGCCCCATTGGTTACGGCTACTGTCATCACATCGCCGGAACCTACATGCACATTGCTTACACTGCCCAGATCGACAGAGGAATTTGCACCGGGAAACGTTGTCGTGGCGTCGAAGGTCTCGGTAACGACCGTGCCGGCTCCGGTTGCCAGTGTTATGACACATGTGTTGCTGTTATCGATGCCCGCCGCCGCAGTCGCCTGATTTGTAGCCCGAGCGCAAACGATCCATCCATCCGCATCAAAGCCGTGGACTGCACGTGCTGCGATGTCCGCACCGGCGCTCAGGTCTTCGACGGTGTGGATGACCGTCTTGATAAACTTATGGCCTGGATCGATCCGCAAGATGATTTCACTTGCCTTGACGAAATCCTGCACAATTCCAACGTACGAGTTTCCCGCACCGGTAAAGGTTAGAGTATCGTCGGCCGAGGCAAAGACCGGCCGGCCGATGTCCGTGATAGCTGCCCCACTCAGCGAGAGACCGAAATCACCGAGTGTGTAAACGCGGACAGTCAAGGCTCCGTTTGCGCCACTTGTATTGTCGATTTCTTCGTATGCAATTCCAACAAACGGATCTCCTGCAGCCAGAGGCTGCGCATAACCCGTGGAAGCAAGGCCCACAAGGGAGCCCTTGTAAATATGAGCGGTACCCTCTACTTGAAATGTTCGCAGCTCCTGATCGATGTAATGGTCCACATCTTTGTTTGTGCTTAGTGCCATGTTCTGTCATCCTCTATAGTTGATTGGACTTGTGAAAAAGAGCCTGGTTGATTAGTTCTGGTGGTTTCCTGCTTTACGGCTGGTAGTGGTAGACCGCAAAGCGTGGGATCGCAAAGCGTCGCTAACGAAAGCGCTTTCTGTTGTGAGCCTGGCGAGCAGCGGGTTGGAGCGAAACTCCGCCCGGGCGCGGTTTGTAGCGGACTGTTCCCGGCCTTGGGTTAAACCAGCTCCGCCCGGGGGCCTCGTCGCACCCGGAACGACCACGACTGGTGCCGTCCGCAACCATTCGTCGAACAGCTCTTCCTCTTGGGCTACGAGCGCTTCAGCCCAGGCTCGCTGTGCCTCGACCAACTTGCCAGCACACGCCGCTTCCTCGACACGAGCCTGGACTCGTCGCATCTTCGAATCCTCTCGAAGCTCCGTCAGCCGTCTGCCTGCAGCGGCGAGAACCTCCTCCGCGTCAGTGTTCTCCGAAAGACACAATTCCTTGCGCAGTTCCTGCAACGGTGCCATTTGTACGGCAATATGATGACTTTGTTCGCGATTGACAATCGGCTGCATTCCAACGATTGCCGGCTTGTTGGTGAGAGCTGCCGAGTGGATCGCTACGAGTTTTCGGTCAGACTTGCGGATAATGGCGACGGGTGACAGATATCGATATTCCTTCGAGGCCAGCAGTTCTTCAGCCTGCTCCGTCCATTCAATTTCCGCCAACAGCCCAATACCGGTTTCGGCAAACATTCTCTTGACCCAGCCCGCCGCAGGAGCCTTTCCGCTCGGTGCCGCGTAGGTGCCACCAAGCGTCTGGTGTTCGTAGTCGATTGGCAAATCGGTGGCATGATCGTCGAATGCGTCGAGGGCGAGCCGTGCTGACTCATCGTCTACAACAAAACTGCCGTTGCTGCTTTCGACATCTCCCCAAGGTGCCAGAAGGACACGCGCCGGAACTCCCTCGCCGGTCAAATCGGTCGAGCGAAACGCGCTAACCTCACGATCTTCGTACTTCTCGTTTTGCTTTCGTCGTGTCATGAGTTTTCATCCATTGTCAAGAATCGTTTGTGCCGAGTGGATTACACAAGAGAACGTCTGCAGTGATTGTTCGCGTGGTGGCTCTCGGCGATCAACTGGGTGTACCGGCCAACGTTGGCTCATCCTGCTGAACGGAAGGAATGCCTAACATTTCGCGCGCCCAGGCCTCTGGCACTTTCACGCCGAGACGATTGACCGCAGCATCCAGAATGTCGGCAAGTTCTGATACTTCCGTGCTTTGCTTGAGCTGCCGACGGAAAACCGGAACCGGTGCATCCGCGCCAAAGCGCATTTCAGTCAAAGGGCGCAAAAGATCGCGACGGATCGTTCGGCCTTCCTTTCGAATGTCATCCGTGATGATGTCCTGACGAACTTCTTCATGCACTCGACTGGCTGCAACAGAGCCGCTTAGGCCTACAATATCTGTAGTTAGCGTTTGTCCGAGCCATGCCTTACTCATTTCACGATTGAGAAACTCGATTAGCTTGCGATAAGGAGGTCCGGTCGAGCCGCGATTGGCTTCGACGATTTGAAGCTCCACCGCCCGACTGAAGATACCAGCCGCATTAGAGCCGAGAGTTTCCAGCATGGAGAGTAACTCGCGTTTTTCTTCGGCCGTCGCGTTGGGTTCATAGCGAGCAATGCGGATGGGCATGCCAAACACCTCCGCAAACGTCATCCAGTCTTTGAGTGCGAGGTTCTTCGCGAGATAGACCATGGCAGTGACACGCAGAAGCCCGCCACGCTGAGGATGGCCGGTAACGCTGTGTGGCGTGTGAACGACAAATTTGCGCGGTGTCAAAGCGATGCCGGTTTTTGGATCGTCTTGGGTAAGAATGCGCGGTTGATCCAATTCGTCGAATGTGATGCGCGTAAAATCAACCGGAACCAAGTCCACGGGTCGAAGCTCTCCCCGTACGATATCCCAGACGATTTCAACGATGGAGATGTTGCGTCCCAGCGCAAGCGCGAGATGCTGAAGCGCTTCGTCGAACGAGTCGATTTCTGCGAGAATATCACGACAATAGGATGCTATCTCTTCTGCACGAACACGGTCGATACCCTCACGAACGTCAGCCAGACTGATTACTTGCCAATCCAGCCCGGAAAGACCAAGTCTTCTGGTGTTCGCGACGGAGAACAGATGAGCGTCCTTCTCCTCCATTTCCTCGAACAACTGCATCGCGCTGGATAGTGAACCGTCATCCGCCTCGTGCAGAATAGCCATCAGACGAGATGGCGTCAGTCCGGAGCTGGGATAATCCCGTACCGAATCTTCAGCCCTTGGTGACACGACCCGCCCAAGTTTTGGTTTCGGTTCAACAGCCGGGCGTATGGCGTGAATAAGTCGCTGCGTCCATTTCATTCGAAGCGTCTCCTTTCAAGGCCACTGCATTACCAGGTGCCGCGCCGCGCGAATTGCAGAGGCCCGACGTTCATGTGTTCGATTTTCCCAGCTGGCGAAGTGTCAGCGGCATGAATCGCAAGCGTGGCTGCCCAGAAGCGGTCTGCATGGCTGCCTTCCCGTCGTGGTGCAGCAAGCCGAAAATGCCCGGAGGCCGTCATTGTTCGTTCGACGCTGTGCCAATCGCTGCGAATACGATCGTCATGAGGAATCCGAATCCGTCTGCTCTCTACTGCCAAACGCAAAGAGGTGGCTAATTGTGACTTGAGGGCAGATGTAAATGTCACCGATTCAACGCGGTGTGGACCGAATTGCTCAACCGCCTGCTCCGCGAGCTGCATACCCAATCCACCTGCGTCAATGCAACAACGCCGTATTGTTTTGAGACTCAAGATTTCAGACAGCAGCTCGGATTGTGCCCGGAAAGGCGCCTGCGACAGCTCAAACAACCCAACCGTCTCATATTGGTTTTCGCAGCCTGCTAAGACCCAGATTACGGTTAGGTCATGCAATCGGCCAACATCCACGCCGACAAAAAGCTCTCGTAATTCCTTGGCTAACGCGCTAACGGTGTTGCAGGGGATGAGCGTTGGCTCAACGCAACCAGCGATTTGTTCATAAGTCAAAAACGCCGACGCCTCATCGAGAAATTCGCATAAAAACTCCTGACGATAGAGTGCATCGTCACCCATGGCTTTTTGCATCTGCTCTGCGTCAACGTCAAGGCCTTGCTCGATCGCATCAGGAAGCGTCAACATGCTGGTTGAAAATTGTGGATTGTCGCGCAATTCATAAAACATGTTGCTACGACCCTTAGGCGTTGAAGCCACGTCAAGTTCGCCGTCGCCGCGAAGAAGTGACGGAAATACGGCAGCCCAAATCTCGCGATCGAAGGCATGCATTGCGAATTCATCGAGAAAAACATCGCCGGTAAACCCGCGTGCGGTTTGCGGATTCGCAGGAAGCCCAATGATGCGAACATTTCCCGGGAGGATGATTTCCAGCTGCCGAATGCTCAGGTCTTTGAAGTACCGATTATCGTAGTAATCCGTGGCTATTTTGAGCGCTTGACAATGCTGTCGCGCCTTTTGCATCAGCTCGCGACTTTGCCGTTCGCCGGCTGACAGAAACACCTGCGTGCGGCGGCGAGTGAGGCCGCGCAAAATGCGACGCAATGACTTCGCAAAACTCTTGCCGGTTTGCCTCGACCAACAGTTCCATCGAAATCGCGAGGGGCACTCAATATCTGCGCGCTGGTAGTCGAGGAGCGGGATCATGACTCTTGGACACGCCGGTTCATTTGGAGTTTTTCGAGTCACTCGCTTTCCTTGATTCGTTATGACAGGGGTTACGCAGGAACGCCACGATCGGTTCGCATCCAAGTTTCTCGCCAGCTCCTGCCCATTCTGTCTTCCTCTACGCCGATTCCAGATTTGGCGATCGCGTGAATAGCGGTTCAGCAGAGCAAAACTGGTTCCAGCGAGACAACAACGTGACGTGTGGACAGGAGATAAAAATCGTTCGAGCGATCATCTCAAACAGAATTGCGAATGGCGAGGCAATGGGCTTGATTTCAGGGGGTTGGGGTTTCTCGCGCAAGGCGGTGAGCTTCTGCCTTCGCCTCGAGAGCGCCATCGACATCGCCCGAGGCTTCGAGGACGACTCCAAGAAAACCATAGGCGTCCGTGTCCGACGGTGCAAGACGTATCGCTTCTCGAATGTGTATCTCAGCGGCAGCAATCTGGCTGTTCATAAATGCGCCGACAGCTAGATTGTAATGATACAACGCTTTTTCTGGCGCAAGCTCAACAGCTTTTTCCAGATGACCGATCGCTTCGGAAATGTCCTTTCGACCTAAGAAAGCCAACCCCAAATTGTAATGAGCTTCATCTGCGTTCGGTCTGAGATGAATGGTATTCTCAAGTGCCGAGACGCCGGCCTGAAAATCGCCTTGTTGCAATCGATGAAGTCCGAGCATCAACCAGGCTTGAGCGTTCCCCTCATCAACCTTTGTCCACCGGGACAACTCAGCGTCGGCTTCTGCCGACCTACCCAATTCCAAGAGCAGCCGACAAAGCTTCCCGCGCCATTCGTTTGTGTCTGATAGGGTCACAATCCCGGCACGGAGCGCACCGATAGCGTTTTCATAATCCTCATGCTGTAACAGGAGTTTCACAAGGTCGTTGCGCGCAGCCCTGAGTGACGAATCGACTTCGAGCGCATGTTGATAGTATGCAATGGCTTCTTCATCTCGACCTGCCCGACGGAGAACACCAGCCAAGCCTCGATACAACTCCGCCCGATTAGGATCGTGATCGATCAGTCGACGCACTGCGATTTCGGCATCGTCGACCCGGCCTTGAGCAAGATACAGCCAGACAAGTCGCTGCAATACGGAAGGCGTCAGCATCAGGCCCCATCGATCCGTTCGTTCAAGAAAACGCGATGCGGCTTCAACAGCTTCTTTGTCTTCACTACTCGCGCTGGCGTACCAGGTGTTCTCTAAATGCCAAACTTCATCGCCCAATGAGACCGATTTCGCAAGACGTTCGCCCCGCAAAGCGCAATATTGAACAGCCAACCCATGTCCGACAAAAACGAACCACAAAGCCATGCACGCTGTGACAACAAGTCCTGATTTTGTTAACGCTCCGCCGCGTTTGAGTTGCAGATTCTGAAATCTGACGTTCGCACGCACAACAAGATGCCACATCTTCGACGCGAGAAGACCTGTTATGCCAGCTAGTCCCATCGCAAAGAGAAGCGGTATCTGATCGTACAACCCGCGCAGCGCAAGAAACGCGATCATTCCCACGCCTGCCAGAAAAACTTCTTCGCGGATTGTTAGATCGAAACGGCGAAAAGATGGTACTCTACTAAGTTTCTTAGTTGGCTTGTGTAGCGAAAAGGATAGCGCATCATTTGGGCAAACGCTGACACAATCCATGCACTTCAAGCAGCCTGGATCGACGACCATACCATGGGATGCAACTTCTTCATGCACACGGACGTTTGAGCTGCAGGTCGCCGTGCAATGTCCACATTGCTCGCAGGCGTCGCTGACAACGATTCGTCCGAGTGAAACCTGATCGACTGCGCCAAAAACTCCGCCGTATGGACACGCATAAGTGCAAAACCCCTTTGAGCCGAGAAAATAGACGATGCCAAATCCGCAAACGAGAACAGAGAGGATCGCGATCATCGGCCCCGGAAACGTCTGCCAATAGTCTTCGGTAAGCAGATGATTACTCAGTTCAGGCCAAGGCGCGCCGACCCACCATCGATACGCACTAGGCCAAACAAACATGTACAGCGCCAGAATCAAAGGAGCTAGCACAAGCAGGCGTGATCGCAAAGGTCTTGGTTTGATACCGATTCGCCTGAGAAGCCATGTGCATAAATCCTGATATGCGACGAAATGACAACCCCACCCACATACAAACCGACCGAAGACCAACGTCGCTGCTATGGAAATTGCGAAAAAAAGAAAGCCTGCGTTGATCGTACCGTGATTCAGCGTATACATCGCTTCGGATGGTTCGATCGGAGAAACCGTTTTCCCAGCGATGCGCCAATGCGCGAAATGTCCGATTATCGCAAGATGGACCAAGATGAGCACGAGCGCACGCCACTTGCTCGTGCGCGACTTCCTTACGCGAGCTTTTGGGGCTGTTACGACGGGCAGCGAGACGTCGCGCTCCGAGCAGGTTTGTGATGCGCGTGCGCTGTCAATGGTTGTTTCTTCCTTGGTCACGACTTCATTCCGTCCCGTGCGAGAACATATGCGATGCCTCATTATACACGGCTGTCCGGATAGGCCATTGCATCGCCTTGATCCCGGAGACAATCTACTCGAATTAACGCAAGATACTTGCGATTGTGCCTCACCATGGCGACAATACTTCTTTCGTCAGAAACTATTTAGGCCGAACACACGATGAGCGATACTCCGGAACAATCTGTCACGGCTGCAAGCCAGCTCGACCAGCATCTCCGAAAATACCCGCATCTCGCAGAACGCATCCACCGCGAGTTATTGGTTGTGTTGCATCGTCGCGGCATTGTCAGTATCGATAGCATTCATGACGAAGCACGGAGGCGAACCGGCCAACTTGTTGACGACGCGATCCAGGATCCGAACCAGACAGAAGCTGACCGGTGGGATGAAACCGAACGCGCGATCGTCGATGAAATATCCCGCGACCATGCCAGCAAACATTTCTCGGCTGCGGACATCAATGATATCGTCAACCTGACCATAAAACGGGAGAAAGTACAAAGCCTTGAAAACGTCGTGAATCGGCAGTTCGTAACGTTTGCCGAACTAGCCGAACACACGCACAAATTTTGCGATCTCCCTCTTGGCGAAACCATTCTTCACCCTGCCGAGGTCATGGGAACGCGCGTTGCACTCGCACGCCATCTAATAAGCGATCAGCTCGAACTCTTGGCAGTCGCAAAGAATCACCTTCACATTCGTGATTTTGATGACATCTTGCGACGAACCATTGGCAGCGATGCTGGTATGGGGCGCATTGGAGGCAAAGCGGGCGGGATGCTCCTCGCTCACGGTATCCTGACATCCACGGAAAAAGAAGAAGAACCATTCCTTCCTATTGCAGTGCCGGAATCTTACTATCTGCGCAGCGATGTCGTGGAGGATTTTCTACACCTCAATCGTCTCGACGAATACCAAACGCAGAAATATAAACCCATCGAAGACTTAACGCGCGAATATCCTCTCATCCGGGGTGTGTTCAGAAACGGCGATTTCCCACTCAAGATTACGCACCAACTCAGGCAGGTGCTGGAGAAGGTCGGCAAAAATCCATTAATCGTGCGTTCGAGCAGTTTACTTGAAGATCGTTTTGGAACCGCTTTTTGTGGCAAGTATGCGAGTTTCTTCCTCGCGAACCAGGGGCCTCTCGAGCATCGGCTTCGTGCGCTGCTCGGTGCAATCGCCGAGGTCTACGCGAGTGTGCTCGCACCAGACCCGATCGTCTATCGTCAGGAACACAAGCTGATCGATTATGTTGAAGAAATGGCCGTTCTCATTCAAAAAGTGGTTGGCCAGCGCATCGGAGATTATTTCTTACCGGCGTTTGCAGGGGTGGCGTTCTCACAAAACGAATACAGGTGGTCGCCTCGAATTAAGCGCGAAGACGGCTTGGCTCGATTGGTCATGGGCCTTGGTACGCGGGCGGTCGATCGAACAGGCGGGGACTACCCGCGCATGATCGCACTTGGAGCGCCAACAATACGCCCTGAATCCAGTGCTCGGGAAATCAGGCGATGCGCTCAACGGACCATGGATGTCATCAACCTGGCAAAAAATCGTTTTGAAACGATTCGTCTGACGGACTTGCTGGCGCAGGGTGCCGAATTCCCCATGCTCGATAAGATCACGTCCATCTTTCGTGATAACGAATTGTACAGGCCAACCGGTTCGCAGGTGGATGCGGACCCTGCGTCACTGTGCATAACATTTGACAAATTATTGCACGACACGCCGTTCGCCGCCAGACTATCTGATATCCTGACCAGGCTTGAAAATGCCTACGGCATGCCCGTTGACGCGGAATTTGCCTGCGATGGTGAACGATTTTATATTTTGCAGTGTCGTACACAGTGTCAGCATACCGACTCTGCTCCGGTTAGCATTCCGGAAAACATCCCAAACAACAATGTAATTTTTGACGCGAACAAGTTTGTCCGTACAGGCCTGATCGAAAACGTGGAGTATCTCGTCTTTGTGGACCCCACCGCATATAGCGAAATACCATCCCGCCAGGAGCGCGTCGCCGCTGCCCGCGCTGTCGGACGAATAAACCACAAGCTCAAAGACAAGTCTTTCATTTTGGTTGGGCCGGGTAGGTGGGGTAGCAATGACGTTCGATTGGGTGTCCCCGTTCGATATGCCGACATCAACCACTGCAAACTCCTCGTTGAGGTTGCGCGCGAGACCGGCGGGTTTGTGCCCGAGGTTTCGTTCGGAACGCATTTCTTTCAGGACCTTGTAGAGGCGGGCATCCACTACTTGCCGTTATATCCAGATGACAACACAAACCGATATGACGAACGCTTCTTCAGTGAAACGCCCAACGCGCTTAGCCAAATCTCGCCAGACGATGCGGAATTCGATCGAATCGTCCGTGTCTTTGATATCGCCGCCCAATTCAAAGGCCGAACAATCACTGTCGTAATGGACGGCGATACCGACAAAGCCGTGACTTATCTGACGTCGTAAGATGTGGGCCAGCCCCGCCCAGTCTAAATCTCGAAAAGGCGCACTTGCGGATCACCGGTATATTCAGATGTGTCATGTTCTAGTCGCTTGGCGGGTGGCATAGTCCACGCTTGCGTGGCCATGGCTGCGTACGGCTTGAAAAACATGCCCCTTATCGGATCACGGCCTTACCCACCAAACGGAGAGCTAAGCGTCTGGCTTGTCCGAAGTGTCCTCGGATTCGTCGTCGCTGGGCGATGAGAGATCAGCCCCGCCAGCGTCGGGTGCAGCCAATTCTTGTGGGATTCTTGCGACCGGAGGGCCTGTCGTCACGACGATGGTCCGGGCAACGATGTCGCCCAATCGTTGTCTGCTTGGTGTGAGTGCCATCAGCAACACAAGCGGCACAAATTCGAATTCAACTACTCGCATGGCGTTACGCCAAAAAATGGCTCCAAACGAACTCGCCTTACCGTCCTGTCCGAGCACTTGAATCCCCACGGCGCGCTTGCCGGGAGTGGACGTTGTGACGAATTCAAATATCGTTGCGTAAACACCAAGAATGAACCCGACAGCAGGAAAGAAGAAACTCATTATTCCGAGATCGGCGTCCGGGCTACGAACCCGTAGGTTTAATTCCGTCAACGTCAACCCTTCGGCATTCCAAAGAGCGTACAATGCTAACATCCAGACGGGCGACAGAATCAGCAGATCAATCATAACCGCAGCAAGTCTTCGAAGAAGAGGGGCAAACGTTTGGCCCGTTGCAAGCGGGGCCACAAGCAATACGCTACCTCGACGCCAAAGAAAAAGGGATACAAGAATCGCAATCAACACTGCATATTCGATCAGGTGACGTGTGGTTCTTGAAATTAGTTGCGGCGCCTGCGGAGAGATGGATCGGACGGCTGACGGCGGCTCGATGCAGTCGCCGGTTGACCACGACCACCGCCCGAGGTCAACATTTCGTCCTTGATCCAGTGTCGCAACAGCCAACGTCGTTCCGGAAAGAGCTAGTGCTAAGGGTTGTGCGAAGTGCACTGTGCCGCTTTCGTGTTGTAACAGCGGCGCTGCGATCCATTGATTCTCTTGAAGTGTCATAGCGCGGACACCGATGCCTTCTTGCTGACGCAAAGCGACAGCTATAACCGGCGAACCTTCAACCATACTCGATGTGATCGCTGTTGGGGTGCTTTCAAATGGGATCGTCAGTGAGTTCGACCACGTTGACGGCGCCGATTCTGAAACCTGGTGCACCCAGACCGGCGATCCTTCCTCCGACGCATAAATGATGTGAACGGTACCGTCATGGACAAGAAGAGCTTGTACGGCAGTATGGCTGGTAAGCTCGCCAGGTCCTTCTCGATCGATATGCCAACTTTGTGATTCGTATCGAACGATCACGACGTCGGAAGAAATACTTGGCAATGTGGCCGTTGGGTCTTGCCCATCTCCAACAGTCTGAGAATTTTCGTTTTCCTCATCCTTCGCGCGCGCTTCGCGCTCTCGTGCCATAATCTCTCGAGCCAACTTGGCGCTCACCGCTGCGTACATCACGCCCAAGCCGTGGTCCGCGGTTATGGCGGTGGGTACGGCGTCCCGTGGCAGGTTACGTTCAGATGTTTCGAGAGGTGGTGCCCACGTATCCCAGCGGGAATGGCTGGACGCGAACTGCCGATGCGTACCATCGCGGTAGAAGACCTCTAATGCATCCCCGATTGCAATGGCCCGAGCGACTGCCCCTGTTCGCCCCCATCGAAATAGCGGAACGAACTCCGTCTTGCGATCGACATCCAATCTTCGGCTTGCGAAATACAAGAGAAGCGTGCCGTTTGGTTCAGCCTGACGACACGAAATCCAAAGCATCTTTTGGTTGGCAGTTAGCCCTAGCTCGGGAGCATCTGCACCGAACGATACGCGGGAAAAAATCGCAAGGAATGCCAATGCGACGACGCGGAATAGCCAAGCATTCTTTCTTCGCCATGTCGAACTGTATGTGTTTGATGTCGACGGTCGCATTGATTTCACTATCCGTAATTCGAGACGATTGCCATTCCGAACGATCAGTCGCGCGAACGGGATGGCTTGTTCGTTGCGCACTCGGGAGGTGTCGCAAACTGCACGCCATCTGCCTTCACCTGTTCGAACACAGCCCAACTGCGCACGCGAAATCGAATAAATGCGCCAGTCTTGACCCAACGCGCCGATATCATAGTCGGAAGAAGAGTACCGCGCTCATTGATAGACTGGTAGTCGTCCAGCTCGGATTCCATCACCACGTCGCCGTTGCGGTCACGAAACAGCACACGCCTGATTTGATTCGGCGGATAGCGATCAAGCCAATATTCTTTTTCCAGGATAGCCTCATCAAACTGATCACGAGCGACAAACAAAATCTGTTGGAAATCATCTACGATTCGTTGGACTGCCCCAAGAGTGTTGCCGTTTGATTCATCAATCGCAATGCCTCGCAAGCCCATCGCGTCGGCAATTTCTTCAGGCTGAATCGGCAAGTCATCCAGCAAGTTGTCATCCCCTCTGCCGGGACCACAAATGAAACGATCGTCTTCTTTGCTATAAAACCAATAGTCCAGGTCATTCGTTCCGAACAGCGCCTGTCTCTCCCCAAGGCTTTTCAAGTCGAACCGCAAGTA
Organism: Phycisphaerae bacterium; assembly: GCA_029260035.1. Classification (GTDB taxonomy): domain Bacteria; phylum Planctomycetota; class Phycisphaerae; order UBA1845; family UBA1845; genus OFTM303. Next base: position 7,309 of record JAJDEA010000088.1, on the reverse strand, counting down.
GCTCGGTGCCAGATAAAACAACACGCCGCTTAAGTGAAAGCTCCTTTTTCGCCCCGATGGCGAAGTAAAATGACCATCAACAGGCCCCACTGCCCTGATCGTACCATCTGTCGAGGCGATATTGGCGTTGACCATTCGGATCGCCTGCCGCATCGGAATCGGATCCAAAGGCTGACGTGTCACGCGTGGCGGACAGCCCGTCAAGAATACGCTCAATACCAGGAATCCCGCGCAGGTGCCCGTTGTTCTGCAAATAGGCGCAGGTGATACGCGCATCGACGCCGTAGGGCAATTAGTCATTGGTGGCATCCGCAGCAGGTTCCGACGATTGGTTCTCATCGGCAATCTCAGCTTCCCATGTGCCCATGTCGCCGTGCAGAATAGCTGTCAACTGCTGGCTTACCCCTTCTATTTGATCGTCGGTCAGGTGTGGATTAACAACCTGATGCGTTGCGTGGTCTCGAATGAGGGTCATTTCCCAAACTTCCTGCCCGTCGTAGGTTGCGGAGCCATCATATCGCAGCTTGCGTTTGCGCATCAAAATCAGCGCGAGTACGAAGCGAAATTGCACGCGGACAGGTTCGGTCTCGTCGCCAAGCCTGGTGAAGAAATCAATCAGCAATGAGTCATCCACAAGCAGCTTTTTCTTCTTCTCCTTAACCGGCATCTTCGTCTTAAAATGGCAAAACGAATCCGCAGGAGGCCCGTCCCATCCCTCCAGGGAGTAATCCACCCGGCGAAACAACTCCCCCTCTTCCAGCAAAACGCTATAGAACTCCTCGCCCTCGGCTATTTCCCGCCCTGTGGCTGTACAGATGCCAGCTGTTCGATCAACTTGCCATGGCTGTTCGGTCATAGGCGACTCCGCGAAAACTCAATCTTCACAACGACAGGTGTACCCACCCATTGAAGTTCCAAGCCGACGCGCAGTCAAGCTGTGCAACATAACGCGGTTATCGAAAAGTATGTCTTTGTGGCATGTGGGACCGAAAATGCAAGCTGTCGCGGTTTCTCCTTGTGAATTGCAAAAACGCGCGGATTGTTTACACTATTCACTGAAATGCATAGCCCAAACGCCGCAAACGTTTCTCGGGCGACATGGATCATCCCAACCGACTGGCACGGAGGCCGAGCTGTGGCACGACGCCGACGAAATCACGGAACTCGCAACTTCATCACGTTCATTTTCCTAACGTCAATTGTGGCTGGCGGATGGTGGCTTTACCCGGCTGAGCCGACACAAAACCCTGACGTCGCGCCAGTCGATCAACCTGGGGTTCGGCTTACCACAACCCGACCGGCCGACGACGTCGATTCCTCCATGCCGCCCGGCGTGACCGAGAAGGGTGGTACGGACGCAAGCCGTTCTTCGCCGGAGCGCCCCAAGGCGAGCGTTTCCGCCAATGAGAAAATCGCGTCCTTGATTGAAGCTGGCAAGCAAGCGCTGACGCGCGAGGACTTCATTCCTGCCAGAACGCATTTCAGTGAGGCAATGCAACTCGGTGCAACGGGCCAGGATGCTCTTTTCCTGCGGGCTGAGCTTACCCGATTGGGCAATGCGACGGTTTTCGCCTCGCGCGTTGTTGACGGGGATCCGCTAGCCAGCCGATATACGATCCGCCCGGGCGATTCGCTCGCCAAAATTGCCAAGAAATGGAACGTCTCGGATGACTTGCTGGCCAGCGTGAACAACATCCCCAACAAGAACATGATTCGCGCGGGCAGGTCGATCAAGGTCATCCAGGGGCCATTCCAGGCCTTCGTCGAGAAGAGTACTTTTTCGATGGACATTTACTTGGGTCAGACGCTCGTCAGAAGCTTCAAGGTTGGGCTGGGCGAAGAGGGTGGTACGCCGACGGGAAAATGGCGCGTCGGCACGAAGCTGAGAAATCCGACCTATTATCATCCGCGAGGCGGGGATGTGGTCGCAGCGGATGATCCGAGCAATCCACTTGGTGAATGCTGGATTGGTCTGATAGGTGTTAGCGGTGAGGCACTAGGGCAGGAGCGCTATGGCATCCATGGAACCATCGAGCCCGAAACCATAGGCACGAATTCTTCCATGGGTTGCATACGCATGTACAATCAAGATGTCGAAGACATATACACGTACCTCGTGGAAAACCAATCTAACGTGACAATTAAATGACACAAGTTGGGTTTCTCGCCGATCGATCCTCTGTGATTGGCGAACAGTTCTAACAACTGAACAAACCATGGCGTGGATCAAGACATACAACGAAAATGAAGCGACGGGCCTGCTGGCGCGTGTGTATGACACAGCCATTAAGCGAGCCGGCCGGGTTTTTAATATTCTCCGGATTCAAGGCCAAAACCCGCATGCCTTGCAGGGAAGCATGGGGCTATATGCGGTGCTCATGAAGGGTGAATCGCCCTTGTCTCGTGCACAGCGGGAAATGCTCGCGGTCGTCGTTTCGCAGGTCAATTCATGCCATTACTGAACGGCTGCGCATGCTTACGACCTCCGGGCTGAGGTCGACGATCAGTTGTGGGTCAATCATATCAAGACGGACTATACCAAGGCGAAACTCACGCCGGTTGACCGCGCTCTTTGCGATCATGCAGCAAAGCTTACGCGCACGCCCGGTGCGATGACCGAAGAGGATGTCGCCCATTTGCGTTCGGTAGGCCTGGACGATCGCGCAATCAGCGACGCAACCCAAATCATCGCGTATTTCAATTATATAAACCGAATCGCCGACGGCTTGGGTGTCGACCTCGAAGACGGGATGTAATCCAATCGCAGTAATCGTTACTGCGAGCGATGTGTTTCTTCGATCGGGCGTTTGACGAGAAAGCCAGCAATCTTGTTGTGCGTCTCTTGAGAGTTGATTTTCCAAGGCATCGTCGATAGCGTGTGACCTTGAAAGTAGGTCCAGATTTCCAATCGAGGTACGACCATGTCCATTGCTACGAAAGCGAGTTTTGAGGCCATCGCAGACGCTGACCCGGAAGTTTACCCGGCTATGCTCGCGGAAGTCCAAAGACAGCAAGAGACGATCGAGTTGATCGCTTCCGAGAACCACGTTTCGCAGGCGGTGCTGGAAGCGCTCGGCTCAGTCTATACCAATAAATACGCCGAGGGCTATCCGGGCAAGCGATACTACGGCGGGTGCGAAAACATGGACGTCGTGGAGAATCTTGCGCGCGACCGCGTGAAGAAACTCTTCGGCTGTGACCACGCGAATGTTCAGCCTCACTCGGGAAGTCAGGCCAACGCTGCGGTGTATTTGGCCCTTCTTCAGCCGGGTGACACGATTTTGTCTCTCGATCTTGCCCATGGCGGACACCTTTCGCATGGGCTAAAGGTGAACATGAGTGGCTTGTTGTACAACATCGTTTCGTATGGTGTGGATCGCGATACGGAACAGTTCGATTTTGCCGAGATCGAGAAACTGGCGAAGGAGCACAAGCCTAAGTTGATTATCACGGGTGCGTCCGCCTATCCGCGCACGATCGATTTTGACAGGTTCTCCGAGATTGCAGAGCAAGTCGGAGCCAAACACATGGCGGACATCGCGCATATTGCAGGCCTGGTCGCGGCGGGTATACATCCAAGCCCGGTTCCCACCGCTTCATTTGTCACCTCGACGACGCACAAGACGCTCCGAGGCCCGCGCGGTGGCGTTATTCTTTGCCAGGAGGAATTCGCTAAGAAAATCGACTCGCGAATTTTCCCAGGCTCGCAGGGCGGGCCGCTCATGCACTGCATTGCAGCCAAAGCCGTAGCGTTCGGCGAGGCGCTCAAGCCTGAATTCAAGACCTACCAAAAGCAGATCGTAAATAATGCCAAATCGCTGGCAGAGGGGCTGGTGAGCGGCGGAAACCGCGTCGTATCCGGCGGGACCGACAACCACCTGATGCTCTTGGACCTTCGCCCCGCTTACCCAGACGTCACCGGGCAGATGGCGGAAAACTGGCTCGTCGCTGCGGGCATCGTAGTCAACAAGAACATGATCCCGTTTGATGAGCGAAAGCCCACGCAGACAAGCGGCTTGCGAATCGGCACGCCCGCGATCACGACACGAGGCATGAAGGAAAGCGAGATGGGCACCATCGCGAATCTGATCGACCGCGTTTTGAGAAGCGGTGGCGACGAAGCGACGATCGAGGCAGTCAATGGCGAAGTCCGCGCGATGTGCGATCAGTTCCCGCTGTACGAATGAAGTTAGCCTTACGAAACGTCTTACCGTTCGTTTGGAATAGGCTCATCGATCAGGCGGAGACCCCGATGTTCCTGCTTGAACAGGCGAAAGCCGACGTCGAATGGGTGGTTTAGATTGTCTCTCTGCGCGACGTCACCACCGTCATCAACCAAGTTCTCGTCGATGGAATAGATGACGATGCCCTCTTCGGTGACTGCTAGCTTCATCGGCTTCCCATCGAACGGATCGACAGGCACAGAGTCAAGATACTTCGGCACCAAAACTTCGATCGTTGCAGGCAACTCACCCGTTTCCAGTCGATACCTTTCCGCTGCCAGCCCTGAAATTGTACAGTCGAATCGTGCGTGGGTTTTCGCGTCTAGAACAGTCGCTCTGCTTATGCTCGGCATCATGAATCGTGCGAGAATAAGGGTTTTCGGCAATTTCCTGGCCTCCCCTTCCAATGTCCTCGCGGCTTTTATTATCTTGATGGGATCGTTGCCTTCATCGATGAGTCGGCTGAAAGCCTTAGCCATGTATGTTTGATTCTTGCGAATGATGAACGTGGGCGTGAAGTAACGCGCAGCGTCTAGCGGGTTGGCGCTCCCCTGATTCTGGAACCAGTCGCTGGGTTTCATGTCGCCACGAATAAGCGCCTCGCAAACACCAACGAGCACCGCTCTTTCACCTCGCAACCCATCCAGAAAACGACTTTGGTTACATCGAGCGGCAATAGTGCTAGCCAATTTTCGTAGTTGCGCGTCACTCATGTCTGCCAAGAGCAAATGGTTTTCAGTTTGCTGAAGTGCCAATCTTTGGCACGCGCTATGGACCAACTGGCTGATAGTGAAGGGTTCCTCCGCGAGCGATGCCGCGATATTGAAACTGAGTTCCAGGTTGTCATACGCTGATTCCGAATCACCACTTATTAGCTGAACGGTGTGTTGAAGAGAGACCAGCTTTCCAGCTTGGCGGACGCCGGTTAAATGTGGCAACAAAGTATGTATAGGGTTTGGTGCAACCTGTATGTCGAATCGCCCCTGCGGCATATCTCGCAGCGCGGCCAATATCTCCAAGAGTTCTTCTTGTGTCTCAAAGTACTGTCGAGAGGGTTCGACGGTATGGCGGGGGATGCCTCGGAAAAAATCCACGTCCAATGCACTTTTCCCCCCAACCTCTATTTCATCATCACCAACTCGCAGCATCGACCGTTGGCCCAACACGAGAACATTGTCCGGAACCTGTATTCGTCCGCGTTGATCCAACTCTGCGGCGAATCGTTCGATCACTCGTGCACTGTTCTGTTCATCCGGAATTATGGGCCTGCGCGCTTGAAGCTCTTCGAGCGTGATAGGTTCGCCACGAGCGCGCAATGAGTCGGCGTATTGCTCCCATTTTCTGGTCGCCAGGTGTGACATCATCGCGACTGTCCCAAAGCCCATCATCGCTAGGACAAGAAGCACGATCAGAGTCTTGAGCCAGCCCGGCCAGGGTGGCTTGATAGTGTTGGATTTACTGCTGGCCATACCTATTGCCTCGTAACTATGTGACGGGGCGGCGTTCAAAATGTTACCCCGTTTCGTCCAAATCATAGCAAAGCCGAGGCGATTGCAATTCGTGGCACGGATTAGAGTGTCTTTGCTTGGGCTGAACCAGCTTTGCCTTACAAATTCTGACAAAGAGTAGCGCAAGCGACGGATATTGCCTTGGAATTGAGGCCCTATCTTGGTTCGGCAGGGCCTTGGTGGATAAAAAAAGTGGGGAACGGCACAAGCGCGGTCGGGGTATTGAGAAATCGCCTGCACCGCCCCCTTCGTAATTGTAGCAGAGCACCGAGGTGTTTGAGTAGGGGCAAAACCACTTTTATAAGAAAAAGTTAAGAAGCCTACCCATTTTTATTCAGGGTTTTCCATCATAAAGCTCAGCTGTTTCACGCTACATTTCAAAAAACCAAACGAGAATAGAAGACATGAATCGCCCTATAATAAAATGCCTTGTTGACCATAGCTGTAAACAGTCAAATGTAACGGCCAATCGCGCCGTCACACGAACAAGGAGTGCATCAAAATGCTACGTTAGAATTGAGCTTTCTCCAGAGATGGACCCCATCAATACACTGGCCAGGCGGGAATTCCTTGCGGACGCAAAGCCCTTGTTAGCTGGTAGGTGTAACCGAAATAGACGCCTCGTTTTACAAAATACTTCTAATTGTCCACCTTAGAGCAAGCTCTAATCTACTGTATGGTTCAGAAGCACGGTTTTCCTCGAACATATGAGCAGTTTGCCGCTACATTTGACTGTTCGCTGCTATAGCTTTGAATTTTTCCCAGGTTCAAAGGTGAGCCGATTGCTGGTATGATCCGTCTCCAGGCAATATCGCTGGTTGGATGCCGTAATGAAGGTGTAATATCGGTTCTTGGCCTTCGGTGTTTGTTGACGGCCAGGTCCCATGCAGTGAATGAGTCAGGCAACGGGTCAGACTGGAAACAGAGCAGCCCATCTGTCGCATTCAGGTGCCGTGGTCAACCTGGCCGTCAACAAGGGCCGAAGTAGCAGCGTTTTGATCGTCTTCGCGCCTCGCTTTGTGGCGCATGACGGCCTGTTTTTCTGAGCATTGCGCGCTGGACTGGTTATTCTCCGTGCTCGGCAATCGAGCTGTACCATTATGAAAGAGGCTGGGTTCCACCGGCGGTTTTGAAATGTCCTATCGAGTTCTTGCCCGCACATACCGAAGCTCGACTTTCGACGAGGTCGTCGGCGAAGAAGCTGTCGCGACGACGTTGAAGAACGCGATTGCGTCCGGCCGAATTCATCATGGATATCTTTTTACGGGTACGCGAGGCGTTGGCAAGACGTCGATGGCCCGAATCTTAGCCAAGGCGCTAAACTGCCTGGAATCGGATGCGCCGACGACTACCCCATGCTGCAAGTGCGAGTCTTGTTTGCCGATCGCGGAAGGCGAGGATGTAGACGTGGTCGAAATTGACGCCGCGAGCAACACGGGAGTGGACAACATTCGCGAGCTTCGCAGCAATGCGGCTTTTCGTCCTGCCCGGTCAAGGTTCAAGGTATACATCATCGACGAAGTGCACATGTTGAGCACTGGCGCGTTCAACGCTCTGCTGAAAACGCTGGAAGAGCCG